>JASIJX010000437.1 GCA_030049955.1 Acidobacteriaceae bacterium | reverse complement strand
GCCGACGTATGGCAAAAAGGTGCAAGCTTCTAGATTGATGACCATTCCTTCCTCTAGAGAAAGGTCCGATGGCAGATCGATGCAGTCATCCCGCAAAGGGAGCCCGGTATTGGGCACCAAGATAGGATACTCACGGACTTCCAGTCCGAAACTATGGCCGTGCGGAAAGCCGATTGTGAATCCATGCGCATTGAACTTTCGCATCATTTGCGCCTGGACTTGCGAGGCTTTTACTCCTGGCCGAATTGCATCTGCTCCAACAGTTACAGACTCACTCACGGCGGCATAACGTTGCTCGAGCGGCCTTGGGAGCGCTCTGAGGGCGAGCGTCAAGCATGAATCCGAGAGATAGTGTCGATAACTGCATCCGAAATCAACGTACATTACCTCATCGCCGGTGAATTTGTATTCCGACTCTACTGCGATACCCAAACCATCAGGGCTGAAGGCGAAGTGGTCGAACTGAGCGCCCCCCACCGCGACCTGGGTATGAAAATACCGGATGATTTCACCTATGCTGACGCCGGGCATCGTTTGATTCAGCGCTTCGGCTGCGGCGCTTTCGGCAATCTCCGCCGACTGCGTCAGCAAATTGAGCTCCTGAGGGCTTTTTACGGCGCGAATTAGACGTAACAAGTTACTGCAGTCTTTGAGTAGTGCGCGTGGCAAACTCTCAACGATGGACGTTTTCCGCTCTTGGGGCATGCCATCCAACTCAAGGCCAATCCGCCCCTGTGCCAGCCCCGCGCTGGTCACGATGTCAACCAGCGCGTGAATCGCCGAACGTGGCCTTTCCTGGCTGCGCAAAGAATCCAGGAGGAAGTCACGTTTCCAGACCTGGGCTGAGTTTCGGCAAAGTCCAGGTCGGCCTTCCCAAATGTGCGAACCGCAACGTCTGCGAGCGAATGCGTATTCGCAGCCCACAGAGAATTCACAAGAAGAACCACATCTCCGTCTCGCGTGACAACAGCATAGCTCTCGGGCAAATTGCTCGATGCCCCGGGGCGAGACATATACTCCATGAACAGAGAATCGAGCCAGCAGAAATATCCGCTGAGATAGCCGACGTTGACGGCACTCGTGACGATCAATGCGTCGAGATGGCACTCTTTCATGTATTGCAGCGTCCGCGACTTGTTGAATGGCATGCCCAACCCTCGCAATACTGGCGAACATATCAAAACTTTCTAGAGTGCTCTCTCCCCCACCGCTCAATGACAACTTTCTTGTTTGTATAGAATTCGATTCCGTCCCGTCCTTGAGCATGCATATCGCCAAAAAAACTGGCTTTCCAACCGGAGAAGGGGAAATAGGCCATTGGCGCCGCGATGCCAATGTTAATTCCTATATTGCCTGCCGGCGCATCGTGCCGGAATCGCCGCGCGGTTGCGCCATCTGAGGTGAAGAGCGATGCTTGATTTCCGTAGCTGCTGCGCTCAAGGAAGGCCAAGGCTTCTTCGATATTTTTGACATGGACCAGGCTTAGGACTGGCCCGAAGATCTCGGTGTCGGCGAGATCGCTACCGGGCGGGAGGGAATCGAGGATCGTCGGCTTCACGAAGTTTCCCAATGCATATTCGGAACCCATGGGATTTCTGCCGTCCAACAACACCTTTGCTCCTTGTTGCTCACCGATTCCGATCAGCGATTCAATTCTCGATTTGCTCTGCCGCGTAATGACTGGGCCCATTTGAACGCCTTCCTCAAGCCCGTTGCCAACCTGCAGCGACTCAGCCGCTGTGGCAATGGAGTCGCGGAATGTCTTTTGAGCTTCGCCAATCGTGACCGCGACCGAAACCGCCAGGCATCGCTGGCCTGCGCAGCCGAACGCGCTGTCGCCGATGATTTTTGTCGTCATTTCCATATCCGCATCTGGCATCACGATGACATGGTTTTTTGCCCCACCTTGGCATTGCGCGCGCTTGCCGTTGGCTGCAGCGCGCGCATAGACGTAGCGCGCCACCTGCGTCGAACCAACAAAGCTAATCGCCCGAACTTTAGGATGATCGAGAAGAGCATCAACAGCCGGCTTTCCTCCGTTTACCAGGTTTATAACCCCCTTCGGCAGGCCGATCTGTTCCATCAATTCGAATGCTCGAGCCATGGTGAGAGGGACACGCTCGGAGGGCTTGACAACGAGGCAATTGCCGGTCGCGATGGCATAGGGCAAGAACCAGAAGGGAATCATACCTGGGAAGTTGAATGGCGTGATCACAGCAACGACGCCGAGAGGCTGACGGATCATCGTTTCATCAATTCCGCACGCAACATCTTCGAGATTGTAGCCCTGCATCATCATTGGAATGCCGCACGCGACTTCCACATTTTCGATGGCGCGGCGCAGTTCACCTTTGCTTTCACTGAGCGTTTTACCGTTCTCCATCGAAATCAGACGGCCGAGTTCGTCAAGGTGGTCTTGGAGAAAGACCTTCAACCTGAAGAGAGGCTGAATGCGATCTTCGGGGGGAGTAGAGCGCCAGCCTGGAAACGCCGCCGCCGCCGCCGCGACCGCTTTGTCCACTTCGGTCGCATCCGACAATGGCATGCGGGCGATGACCCGGTTGGTTGCGGGGTCAATAACGTCATGCCATTGCGAGGCATTTCCAATGACCCAGTGACCGTCGACATAATTTCGCACTTCGATTTGCGATAAGGACAATTTCACTGCTTTCTCCATTTCCGTTTGTGTCCGGCGGACGCGAATCAGGCAATGCGACGTGGTGTCGAGGTTTGCTACAGGAATAACCTTTCGCGTGCTCGAGCCTCCTGGTATTTGAGCGACGCTGCCCTGACGGTTTCAGATTCGGAAACTTCGGGGACGGGGACGTCCCACCACGATCCGTACTCTGGAACGCGCTGAAAGTAATCTGTCTCAACAACGACGACGGAGGTGCGGTCGTGATCGCGCATCGCGGCGACCGCGTTGCGCAGCTCGTCGTGGGTGCGTACTCGGACTGCAATGGCCCCAAGGCTTGCAGCATTGGCAACGAAGTCGATGGAGATGGCCGGGCCGCTCAGAGCTCCATCCTTGCGATAGCGATACTCGGTGCCCATACCGTTGTTTCCGCAGGAGCGGCTAAGCCCGCCAATACTAGCAAATCCATGATTGTCGATGAGAATGACGTTGAGCTTATACCCTTCCTGAAGGGATGTTGCGATTTCCTGGGCCATCATCAGATACGAGCCATCGCCCACCATCACGTAGACCTCGCGATCGGGTGCGGCCATCTTGATACCGAGGCCACCGGCAATCTCGTATCCCATGCACGAGTACCCATATTCGAGGTGATAGCCCTTGGGATCCCGCGTACGCCAAAGCTTGTGCAAGTCGCCTGGGAGACTTCCGGCCGCGCAAACGACAACGTCTTGGGGGCGCGAAATGGTGTTCACCACTCCTATGACTTCTCCCTGGCTGATGGGCGGATCTTGTCTGAGGTTGTAGATACGCTGAACCTCATCATCCCACTCCTGTTGTAGACGCAACGCGCGAGCGCGATACTCGTCATCGACCCTGAACCCACCGAGGGCTTCCTGCAGTTCCTGCAGAGTCGTCCGTGCGTCGCCGATCAGAGCCAATGCAGAGTGCTTGGAGGCATCGAACTCGGCGACATTGATATTGATGAAGCGAACATGGGGGTCTTGGAAGGCTGTCTTCGAGGCAGTTGTGAAGTCGGCGTAACGAGTGCCGACGCCAATGACGAGATCGGCGCTGAGCGCTATTGTGTTCGCTGCAGCGGTGCCCGTTACGCCGACTGCCCCCAGCGTCAATTCGTGATCGAAGGGAAGCGAGCCTTTGCCGGCCTGCGTCTCGGCGGCCGGAATCCCGGTTCTTTTGACGAAATTCGATAATGCCGTCTCGGCTGCAGAGAAGATGACACCTCCGCCAGCGATGATGATCGGTTTCCGCGAGGAGCGAATCCAATCCACGGCGCGCTGGAGGGCCTCGCGGTCGCAGCGTTGACGCGGAATATGCCATATGCGTTTGCGAAAGAGCTCTCTTGGATAATCGTAAGCATGTGCCTGGACGTCCTGGGGCATACCAATAACGACTGCGCCGGTTTCAGCCGGAGAAGTGAGCACGCGCATCGCCTCCGGGAGTGCTGTTAAAAGCTGCTCGGGGAGTTGAATCCGGTCCCAATATTTTGCGACTGGCTGGAAGCAGTTATTGACGGAGATGTCCTGGGTATGCGGCCACTCGATCTGTTGCAGCACAGGAGCTACGTTGCGGCGAGCAAATATATCTCCCGGAAGTAATAGAACGGGCAAGCGGTTGACAGTGGCCGTTGCCGCGCCTGTGATCATGTTGGTCGCGCCGGGTCCAATGGAGGTTGTGCACGCCAAGGTGCGAAGACGATTGCTCGTTTTGGCGAATGCCGTTGCCGTATGCACCATCGCCTGCTCGTTTCGGCCTAGATAATAGGGAAACGATGGGGTCTGCTCCAGCGCCTCGCCGAGTCCGGCGACGTTGCCGTGTCCGAAGATTCCCAGGCAACCAGCAAAGAACTTATATTCTCTGCCATCACGACTAACGTATTGGTTCTGTAAAAACCTGATCATGGCCTGAGCCATTGTCAAATGGCACGTCATGTCTTCTCCGATTTGGGCATCCCGGAATTGTCATTTGGATTTGCAGTCGACCAACGGCAGTCGAGGATCGGGAGTTTTCCAGGTATCCCGGATCCAAACATGCTGTGAATCCTCGGTCACCGACATCGTCCGCGAAGTTCCTGCCAGGAAATTGAGGTAATAGACGTCATAGCCGGGACCGGCTACA
>JASIJX010000436.1 GCA_030049955.1 Acidobacteriaceae bacterium | reverse complement strand
GACGGGCTGCAGCAGCCGAACCTGGACATCTCTGTCCCCAATGCCGTGCAGCTTTTGCAGCACATGGGTACGTTTGGCGTGCACTTTGCCGAAATTGGCTTTGCCGGCGCCAATCAGTTCTCCGAAGACCTCACGCTCGCCTTGCAAAATGTCGATACCGGCGCCATGAAGCTGGCGCTCTTCGGCCGCTCGCGCGGCCGCGGCACCCGGGTTGAGGACTGGCCCGACGTGCAGTTCATGCTGCGCCACAAGAAGCGCGTCGAAATTGCAACCATCGTGGTCAAATCGCGGCTGCTCGACATCGCCAAGTCGCTCGAAACTACGCCGGAAGAAAACCTGCGCATGACTTGGGAGACAGTCGCCTATCTGCAGGACCACGGCATGGAGGTCTTCGTCGACCTTGAACACGCCATGGACGCAGCCTGCGGCCGTCGCGAGAACGGCAATCCCTGCGATGCCGATCTTGCGAAGCGCAGCGCCGATTATCTCCATGAACTAGTCGAGCAGTGCGTGCGGCAGCAGGTCAGCCGAATCGTCGTATGCGACACCAACGGCGGCTCCAGCCCGGAAGAAGTTTCGCGCGTCTTTGCGGAGCTCACTGCGCGCCATCCGCAAGCCCAGTCGCAGTCCAGGTTCAGTTTCCATGGGCACACGGATCGCGGGCTGGGCGTGGCAGATTCGCGCGCGGCGATTTTGGCCGGCGCGGCGCAGGTGCAGGGCACACTTGTCGGCACCGGCGAGCGCTGCGGCAACGTCAACCTCACCACTGTCATTGGCGCAATGCAGCTCCGCGGCGAGGCGGAGTTTGTGCCTGAGAAGTCGCTGCTCGGCCTCACCAGCCTGGCGCAGTCCACTTATGCAGCCTTTGGCCTCGAGCCGCCACATGGCGCGCCCATCGTTGGCCCGGGCGCATTCGGCACCTGGGCGGGCATGCATGGCTCAAGCGAGCGCAAAAACCCCGGCGCCTACCTGTGGTGCGATCCGGCGCGCGTCGGCGCAATTCCCGTCATCGGCGTGAATGCGCAATCGGGCCGCGCCAACATCATGCTGCTTTCTGAGACTCTTGGCGTGCCCCTCGACTCGCGCCAGGCGCAGGCGCTGATGGAATCGAGTGCGGCCATGATCGAGGGCGGCGGCTTCACGGCCAGCGAAGTCAGCTTCCGGCTGGCATGCATGCGCACGCTGGGCACGCTGCGCAACTGGTTCGGCGTAAGGAGCTGGCGCGTCTTCGACGAATCCGACGAGATCGGCACGCGCTTCGTGCAGGCCTTTATGACGCTCTCAGTTGGCGACGAGAAGCTGGCGACGACGCGGGCCGAAGGCGCTGGTCCCGTAGACGCGCTCACCAAGGCGCTGCGACACGAACTTGAAAAATGGTACCCCTCGATTGCCGAAATGCGTCTGGGGACATTTACAGTGACGGCTCTTGATGTTTCCGCGAACGATACAGCCGCGCACGTGCGCGTGACCGTAAGCTTCAACGCCGACGGACACGATCCCTGGACCACGGCCGGCGTGAGCAGCGACCTGAACCAGGCTGCCCTGATGGCCATCGTCGATGGGTTCCATTACTGGCTGCAGCAAGCGTCTGCAGACTCCAGCTCCAGCCTCGTTGCGAGCCAGCAGGCGCGCTGAGCGATGAGCGCGGGGGACGTCCTGCAAGAACCGTGTGACGTAACTGTCCGCGCTCCACAAGAAAAAGGGGCAGATCACACAGAGAGTCCAGCGAAAGAATGGGCCTCACCTGGTGAAGACTCCAGGGATTACTTCCGGCATCTTCCGCGTGCAATTAAATCGGCGCGCGGGCAGTTCCGGAGGGAGAATGAGTTGTGTCCCTAGCCACTTTTCACGCTTCTGCCGACGACGTCAATGCCCGGCGAAATTTCGGGCATGCGCTCGCCCCTGGCACGGAAAAACTGGCCGAACTCCGTTATCTCATTATTCTGACGACACGCTGGGAATCCGCCGATTGCGTGGATGAGGAGCGCCGCGCCCGGTTTCGCGCGGATCTGATCAGCCTGCACCGGCAGTACTTCGCCAAAATCGACGAAATTGCGATGAGCTGCGGTGTCCAGCAGGCGATGGATGCGCAGGAGACGGTGGAGCGAACCGTCACCGTGCCGCACAACATCAGTCCCTCGGTCGAACCGCAGCGGGACGAACATGGCTGGTTTTGAGCGCAGCAGCGCGGAAAAGAAAGGCCGCTCCCATAAGGAGCGGCCTTTCGCGCAAGACGCGCAGTGAACTAGCGAACTTGTGACTGCTCTTAACGTTGCGCCAAGGTTGACTGCGCCTTCGACGCCGCGAAGGCTTTGGCGCGCAGCGGATGATGCAGGGCGTTGTAGGCGCTGGTAAGCAGTTCTGCATTCTCCGTATCGCCACTCAGCTCCCAGATCATCACCCCGCCGAGCCCCTGGCGGGCAGCGTAGCTGGTTTTGTAGCGGATTGAGACGGGGTCCTCGTAGGTCCAGAAGTCGTCGCCGTCGAAGATCCATGGAGCACGCGAGCGGGGATCGCGGAAGACGGCCGAAGGCTCGGCGAGGGTGCGGATGAAGCGATAAGGCCGGTCGCCGTGGACGGCCTGGCCGGCCTGAAAGAGGCCGTTGTTTGCGCTTCCCACGCCTGTCCAACCGTAACCATAGAAGGGAAGGCCCATGAGCAGCTTGCGTGCAGGCACTCCGGCTGCCTTGTAGGCGGCGATGCTCTGCTCGATGCTGGCGGCCTGCGCGGGCAGAGATGAGCTGGGGAAAAGCGGTGCGAGGAAGCCGGTGGTCGCGCTCCAAGGGCCGGCGTAGTCGTAGTTCATGATGCCGAACTCGTCGACCAGCGGCGCAAGCGCAGCGAAGTTTGTGCCGGGTAGTACCGCCGGCGACTGATCCACGGCGACCGAAAGGCGCAGGCCAGGACGCAGCGCATCCATCTCGTGGCGGAATTCTTCGATGAGGGCGCGGAAGTTGGCGGCATCGGCGAGTTGCGGCGATTCCCAGTCGATATCGACGCCGTCGAAGATGCCGGGTTTGCTCACGCCGGGTGCAAAATGCCCGCGCAGGAAGAGATCGACGCAGGAGTCTACGAAAGAGGCGCGGTTTTCCGGCTGGGCGTCCTGGGCAAAGTCAGAGGCGCGGCCCTCGAGCGAGATCAACACCTTAAGCCGCGGATAGCGGCGCTTGAGCTCTTCAATCTGGTGGAAGTAGCCGCGGAATGGTGACGACGGGCTGTCGGCGGCGCCATCCACGCTGTCTTTTGCGGCAACGGGCGCAAGCAGGTCGGCGATGGGATTGGCGAGAGAGCAGCGGCCATCGCGCACCAGGGCCGACGAGTAGTTGATCTGGTCAAGCCGCGCCGCGGTCCCGCTGGTCACCAGATTACGCAGAGGGAATGCGGCCGGAGAACCGAGGTCGCTGTCGACAAAATAGCCCACCAGTAGCGGATGCGCGCGGTGTCGCGATGCCGGGTTGGCAAGTGCGTGACTGCCGCATGGCAACAGAAGCGCGCCTGCCGCGAGCAGCGTGAATAGAGCACGACATATCCCTGGGAGAGGATGAGGACGAGCGCTCATTCTGTTTTGATCAGACGGCGCTGGAGCCGGTTCGGTTGGCAGGAAAGAAAATGAAAAAAGCCGCTCACGAGGGAGCGGCTTTTGGGGGTTGGATTTTTTGGGGTTACCGAGCGCCAGCCAGCGACGGCCGCGCGTCCAGCTTGCCGCTGCGGTAGCCGGCAGCCATCTCTTCAATCGAGGTCGGCTTGTAGTCTCCGGAGTGGCCGGCCTGGCCGAACTCGCGCATGCGCTGCGCAACGACCTTCTGCATGGCCTCGCGCGCCGGCTTCATGTAGTCACGCGGATCGAACTTTTCCGGGTGCTCCCAGAGAACCTTGCGGATGGCGCCTGTCAGGGCGAGGCGGTTGTCAGTGTCCACGTTGATCTTGCGTACGCCATTACGGATGCCGAGCTGGATTTCCTCGACCGGCACGCCCCAGGTTTCCTTCAGCTTGCCGCCATACTGGTTGACGATGTCCTGCAGGTCCTTGGGAACGGACGAGCTGCCATGCATCACGAGGTGCGTCTGCGGCAGGCGCTTGTGGATCTCGATGAGAACATCCATTTTGAGCACGGAGCCGTCGGGCTTCTTCGTAAACTTATACGCGCCGTGGCTGGTGCCGATGGCGATGGCCAGCGCATCTACGCCGGTGCGCTCGGCAAACTCCACCGCCTGGTCGGGATCGGTGATATGCTCGAGACCCGTGCCGCCGGCGCCGTGGCCGTCTTCAATGCCGCCCAGCACGCCGATTTCGCCTTCGACGGTGATGCCGCGCTCGTGCGCGTAATCGACCACGCGGCGTGTGACTTCAACGTTCTCCTCGAAGCTGCTCGGCGTTTTGCCGTCTGCCTGGAGCGAGCCGTCCATCATGACCGAGGTGAAGCCCAGCTCGATGGCGCTCTTGCAGGTCTCAAAGCTGTTGCCATGATCCTGATGCATGGCGATGGGAATTTCCGGGTGCAGCTCGGCTGCGGCCAGAATGAGGTGATACAGATAGCGGTCCTGCGCGAACTGGCGCGCGCCTCGGCTGGCCTGGATGATGACCGGGGCCTTGGTTTCGACGGCAGCGGCCATGATGGCCTGAATCTGCTCCATGTCATTCACGTTGAACGCGCCGACGCCGTACCCGCCCTTGGCAGCCTCATCGAGGAGCTGCCGCATAGATACCAATGGCATTCGAGAAATCTCCTTAGGTTTTTCTTGCAGGAAAACAGGGAACTCGAGCCGCCCGAATCCTGCACTCGCTCCGGCGGGCCTGGGCAGTCCTGCGACTGCCGCTCAACGAGCTTCGGTCGCAAGCACTGCACTCATCTTTCTTCATGGTAACAAGAGGACTTGCGATGCTGCGT
>JASIJX010000435.1 GCA_030049955.1 Acidobacteriaceae bacterium | reverse complement strand
GCCGATCTGCCCGCCGCCGACCACAAGCGCGCCGAGCAAACCTTCGCGGAAGGCGGAAACTACACGGCCGCATTGCCCGCGCCCATCCGCGATGCGCGCATCATCTCGCTCGACGATCTGTTTCTATCGAGCCGCTACAAAAGCTGCGCGGGCAAATCCAATCCTGCGCCGGCCGCACAACAGATTGCCTGGCTGCGCAGCCAGCTTGAGGCCGCGCGCCGCGCCGGCCAGAGCATCTGGGTCATAGCCCACATTCCCACCGGCGTCGATGCATACTCGACGGGGCGGAAGATGCGCGACCTGTGCGGCGGCGAAGATCCGGTCACGTTTCTTTCTACAGACGCTCTTGCTCAGACGCTCGCCGAATTTGGCGATGTCATTAAGCTCGCGATCTTCGCCCACACGCACATGGACGAGCTGCGCCTGCTTCAATCGCCCGGCGGTTCGGCCGTTGCCGTCAAGATGGTCGGCTCCATCTCGCCTGTCGATGGCAACAATCCGTCGTTCACCATCGCCGAGGTCGATCCCAAAACCGCCGAACTCAGCGATTACCAGGTGATTCAGGCGTCCAATCAGACTGGCATCGGCACAAAATGGTCCGAGGAGTACGACTTCGACTCCGGCTACGGCGAAACGGGCTTCAATGCAGTATCGGTTGCTCATCTCATCGGCGAATTCAGCCGTGACCCTAAGGACCAATCGCCGGCAAGCCAGGAGTATCTGCGCAATTACTTCGTGCGCGATAAATCGCTCCTGCTCAAGGCCTTCTGGCCGCAGTATGTTTGCGCGCTGGCCAACGACACCGGAGCGGCTTACCGCGCCTGCGTTTGCCAACCGGAACGCTGAATCAGATAGCGTGCAGAAAAATGCCCGGACGGAAACTCGTCCGGGCATTTCACTCCGTCTGGTTGAGGAAATCTCCTAAATCAGCACCAGCTTCAGCGCCTTACCTGGAACGTCAGCGTGGTCGAGTGGGAAACGCCTCCGCCTGTGCCGGTGATGGTAATGGGATAAGTTCCCGTTGGCGCGCTACGGGAAACCGTCAGGTTAAAGTGCACTGTGCCCGAACCCGGCGCCGCGATGGAGGCGGGACTGAAGCTCGACGTCACGCCCGAGGGAACGCCCGTGGCCGAGAAGCTGATGGCCGAGTCAAATCCGCCGGTGACCGCCGTGGTCACGTCAGCATATCCGCTCTGGCCCTGATCAAGATAGCCGGAGGTCGGCGAGACCGAGATGGTGAAGCTGCCGCTCACAGGCGCAGTCACGGTCAGCGCTACGTTGGCGGTTTCCGTAGTGCTGCCGCTGGTTCCCGTAACGGTTACGTTGTAAGTTCCAGCAGCGACAGTCGAAGCCACAACAACGGTCATGGACGCTGTGCCTGTGCCGGTAATGGAACCGGGACTGAAGCTGACGGTCACGCCCGAAGGCTGGCCGGAAGCAGAGAGCGTCACCGCGGAATCAAATCCGCCGCTCACAGTGCTGGTAATCGTCGAACTGCCCGAGCCGCCCTGCACGACGGAAACCGATGCAGGCGACGCCGACAGGCTGTAACCAGGCGTAGTCGAAGCGGAGCCAGCAAGGGCATTGATCAGGCCGGAGCCATTGGGGCTGCCCCAGCCGGTGGCCAGGTCATAGCCGGCCGTTGCCGAGTAGCCGTTGCTGCCGCTGGTAATGTCGTGAAAGTCGCTATCGTAGCTCGAGCTTTCTCCGATCGAGTAGAGGCTCGGATTGATAAATCCGACGGTCTCGCTGGTGTTTGCCACCGATTGCTGGTTGACCAGCGCAAGGTAGCCGGCCCACATGGGAGTGGCAAAGCTTGTGCCGCCGTATTCGTTCGCCGTGCAGGTTGTCTGGTCGGCGCAAACATAAAATGTGAAATTGGCATTGGCAGAAACGTCTGGACCGTTGCGATAGCTCTCAGAACAACTGGCGCACCCGGCCGCAGCCGCGGTCTGCCACGAGGGTATTGCATACTTGTCCGGTGAAATGCCTCCGCCGCCGTCCGACCACGCGCTCTCTGAGGCCCACGGCCCGGCCGCGCTAGAGGTCGTCAGGTCCGTGCCGCCGACTGAAGTGAGATAGACATCATCGGCAGGGTAGATTTCCGAGCTTGATTTCCAGGCGCCGCTATCGCCCGCTGCCTGAAACAGGTTTTGCCCCTGCACCGCGAACTCCTCAAAGTAGGGGTTGTCGGTGCTGGGATCGGCCGGGCTCCAGGTCCACGACGAGCTTAACTGTGCATTCAGCGGGCTGGCGGTCGCCATGGCATTGAAGATCGCGGCATCGGTTGAGCCAACGTACATCACCAGGCTCGAAAGGCCGGGCGCCATGCCGATGGCCTGCGTCATGTCCAGCGTCTGCTCGGTATCGTCGCAATCCCCGCCGGCCCTGTCGTCAACGCAACTCGTACTGGTGCCGTCGGTAGAGAGCAGCGTAATGGGCACGTTGTTCGTCTGGCCAATATTCGCGAAGTAAGTGTCCAGGTCGCTCAGATCGGTGCCGTAATACTCCAGCAGTCCCAGCGACTGGCCGCTGCCGGTTAACGAGCCGCCGTAGTACGCGGCGCGCATATCGCTGCCCAGGAACGAAGCCGATGGACCGGACCCTGTGGTCGCACTGCTGGTTTCTGCCGGCTTCTTTTCAAGGCCCGCCGGGTGCGGAATCGAGAAGTTGTCCAGCCCGGCGATGTGCCACAGCGCGAAGGATAGATCGGTGGTAGGCTCGCGATCCGGCGAGTAGAAGCTGCGGTTCTCGGTTGGATGCTGATAGGAGTTCATGTTCACGTGGAATGCGCTTTCCACCGCCGAGACCGGCCCGGAGACCTGGATGTTCAGGCGATTCGGCGATGTGCCTGCGACCGTAAGCCCGTGCTGCTGCGCGTAAGCGATCGTGGCGTCGTAATCGGACTGCGTAGGCCCAAAGAGATCGGTGAATTGCGCGACCGTGAGGAACTGGTGGTACGAGGGGCTGCCGGGTGTGTATAGCTCCGTGAGCAGCGCATCGAGCTGATCCTGGTTGCGGAGCGGAAGGACGATCACCAGCCGCATCGTCTGGCTGGCAGGGAGTTGGCCAAGCAGACGGCTGGTAGCGACTTCCGGCCGGACATGCCTGGTCAGTACAGATTGCGCTTGGCATATGCCGGTCACGACGAGCAGCAACACGGCAATTTTGAGCAAGAGTGTCCGCGGGGGCTGGATCACAAAGTCCTCCTTTGAGCTTGTAGCTTGTGTTTCGGCTTGAATGCCGTGGGCCGGGAATTGCCGGCCATTGTGCGGCAGAATGCGGCTGGTGTCTAGTGAAATCGTCGTAGAAGAAAAATGCAGCGGAAATGCAGGAGTTGCGGCCGGCTCGTTCCTTGTGGACAGGCCGATTTCGCCGCCTTTTTTGCATAGCGATCCTTTGTTGGTCGTGAGGTAAGCTGGTCCAGATGTGCCCGGCGACAAGAACCCGGCCGCGACTGCTGTGTCTGGTGCTGGGCGCCGCGCTGTCCGTGCAGCTTCCGGTGCTTGCGCGCGCACAAAGCCGGCAGCCCGCGGAGACTCACGCCGAGCATTCCGTGGTGCTCGTCTCGCTCGGCGGTTTCCGCTGGGATTATGCCGAGCGCGACGGGGCAGCGCATCTGCTGGCGCTAGGGAAACGCGGCGTCAGCGCGCCAAAGGGCATGCTGCCCAGCTTTCCCGCATCCACCTGGCC
>JASIJX010000434.1 GCA_030049955.1 Acidobacteriaceae bacterium | reverse complement strand
TCTGCCACCAGGATCTTTTCGCGCCTGCCCGCGCCGACAACCGCAATCGCCGCAGGATAAGGAATGGCTTTGTTGCCCCACTTGCCCTCGCCCAGCGTGGTGGTGTGGCCTGGCGCCAGTTGCTGCATCGGCAGCGGGATCAGCCGCTCCGGCGCAATCCTGCCGGCGGAAAAGCTGTACACCACGATAGCGTTGCCGACTGCGTCTTTGCCGTCGCCCGTCGGATTCGAAAGCGAGGCCATGCTCGCGTACAGGTGTCTGCCATCGCTGCTGAAAGCCAGCCCCGAGTAGAGCGTCTGCTTGGCGTGCGGCGCCGTGCGCGCATCGGGAAAATCCGCCACCGTACCGGACTGCGTATCGAGCACGGCAAGCGACTGCTCATAATTTGATGGCGCAGTGCCGTAGCCGTCATTCACCGTCACGATGTAACGGCCATCGGGCGAAACGGCCATCGTAACCGGCAGGCTGTTGAGCCGCTGCGGATGACCCGGCGCTTCGCCGATCAACTGCTTGCTCGAAGAAAGATTGATCGTCTGCGCAGGCGTTTGTGCGCACAAAAAGCCAATAAGGGCAACTATCGATAACGCAGGAATTCCAAAAAGGTGCTTCGGCTTCATCCTTCACCCCGGGCAATTTGACGGTTGCTGGAACGTGAACGCGCTCGATCAGTCGACAGGTGTTGAATGCAAGAGGAATTGTAAACGGCGGCCGTTCGCAGCGTGATGAAGCTTGCTTTAGCCCGGTCACCGAGGTCGCGGAAGGGCTCGAATCACCTCGATGATCCTGTCAAATCCCGGCATGCGCAAAATCGAAAGAGATCGGCTTTTCTTTCCTTGATCTGCGCCGCGCCGAATCCTTGCAAATGATCGCGATAGCACTGAAAACAGATGCTTTAGTCAGCACACCGTGAGGGAGGGGTGGGGCCAGCAGGCTGCTCAGTCGCTCTTGCCGGAGTCCGTCATTCCCTCCGGCAATTCGAGGTCAACAAGCGCGAAGCGCGTCTGCCCATTCACCGGCGTGTCGAACCCGACAATATGTTCGTGATGCGGCGAGCCGGCCTTCAGCTCGACCCCGTTCCCGTTCGAACTGTAGCCATAACTCTTGTTGCCTACGCCAACATGCACCTTCGGCCCATTTTTGCCGCTGTCTTCGCAGCCAAGGCCCTCTGCGGTCGCGGTCGGATTGCCCACCGGCGCATTGTTCTGGCAGGTAATCACATCGCCATAGCGGCCGAGCGCCTTTTTGTAGAAGGCTTCAACCTTGTCCTGGCTGTCGGGCGTGGCGTAGTTAACGGCCTTTACGCGCAGCTCCCAGCGGCCGAAGCCCATGTGCACGTCGGCGGACTTGTCGTTGTCCTTGTCGGGAACAATCTGCGCGCCGGGATAAACAGGCAGACCCAGATCGGCAGCAGTGGTCTGGCCGGTATTCACGTGCACTCCGCCGAACGGCGTATCGACCTGCACGTTCTTGTCTTCGCCGTTCGCGTCTTTGTCCACGTGCACGCGGCAACCGGCAAGACCGATGGAGACCGCAGCCAGCAGGCCGGCAGCAGCCAAAATCTGGTTCAAGATCCGGTTCGTGCCGAGATTCATCGTAATCGCCCTCATGCCCGAACTATACGCCGGCCGGGGCCGATTGGTTCCTCAGTGCGAGTGGTGCCCGTTGTCTTCCTTGCTGCTGGTGGCAAACAGAATGCAGGCGGCAAAGACAGCTATGATGACGGAAACGACCACGTACGGAGACGAGATATGCATGATTCGGAGGCTCCTCGACCAAAACTCAACCGCAATAAGACTAACAAACCGCAACGGGCGGAATCATCAAACCTGAGAGCCTCGTCCTAGACGCACTTTTGCAACCAGGGCGGGAACGGCAACCTATTTCTGCTCGCCACCCTTCGGATAGTCCACCCGGATCGTCAGAATCTCATACGGATGAATCGGCACTTTGATGGTGTCGCCGGCAATGTCAAGCGGACTGCCTTCGGGCTTCTCCATCAGGTTGGTGACGGTGGCCGCAGTGGCGCCGGGCGGCACATGAAACTCGGCCGTAGCCGATTTACCGGCCCACTCATACGCGCGGAAGATGAGCGAGTTCGAGTCCTCGGCCTTTTTGACCGCCGTGAGGATCACGTTGTCCGGTCCGACCGAGGCGAAGGAATGTTCGGCAGGCAGAGAGCTGGGGTGCGCCGTGGTCACCACAGCCTGCAGCGGGTAGTTGTACTCCCAGCCGCGGCGCATGGTCAGCGCGTCTTTCCACGTGCCAGCGTGCGGATAGATAGCGTAATGGAAGTGCTGATGCCCCATGTCGGCGTCCGCGTCAGGCCACTTCGGTGAGCGCAGCAGCGTAAGCCGCAGCACGTTGCCCACGGCGTCGTAACCGTACTTGTCCTGATTCAGCAGGCTCAGGCCGTAGACCTTGCCGTCCCGCGCAGTGCCCGAAAGATCGGCCCAGCGCAGCGCCGGCACTTCAAACTGCGCTTTCTCCCAGGAGTTGTTGCGCGTGGTCGGCCGCTCGATCGTACCGTAAGGAATCTCGTAAGTAGCAAAATTGCTGGTGACGGCCAGCGGAAACGCAGCCTTCAGCAACACATGTGATTCGTGCCAGTCGATATCGTTGTCGATATCGACGATATCGCCCTTGAGGCTAATGGTCTGGACGAATTTGGAGTTCTGGTAATGGTAGGTGACGCGAACAGCCGGATCTGGATCGAACTTATCGTTCCCGATCAACTCAACAGAGTCAGCTTTTTCAATCACGCTCGGCGCCACGTCCAGCGTGCCGGGATCGATATTCCATGCATCGTATTGTTTCGGCAGATCCTTGAAGAACTGGAGTTGGTTGCCGCAGGCATTGGGCGCAAGCATCTCCACGCCCGACTCCTTGAGGCTGGTGATGCAGCCACTGTGTTTGTCGACAACCAGGCGCAGACCACGGCCCAGCGTGATGCTGTCGGCGGTCTGCTCTGCAGGCTCACTCCACGGAATCCGCAATTGGTCCATGGCCGTCTCCGGAGCGACTTCCATCACCTTGTATCCCATTGCGGGAACATCCGGCACTGCGATCTCCACATTGACAACACCTGTCTGCTCGTCAGCCGAGAGCACGTGGAAAGGAACGATCAGGCCTGTGGAAAGGTCAGTCACACGAATCCCCTGCGGCGTCATATCCGGCAACTGCACTTTGACCCGAACGTCGCTGGACAGCGCCCAGCTCAACGGGTTGTATACGATCACCGGGAGCGAATCTTTCTCCTTGGTCTGCGTATTGATACCCGCATCAACCTTCCCCAGCGCACCCGACG
>JASIJX010000433.1 GCA_030049955.1 Acidobacteriaceae bacterium | reverse complement strand
GGCCGAATCCACGATGAGCTGATCGCCCTCTTCCGCGACATGTTCGCCGGCAAGGATCTGGCGCCCATCTCCACCCCGCGCCAATACGCAAAAAGCAGGGAACAGGGAACAGGGAACAGGGACTAGGAACCAGGAAACAACTGGCAGCCCCAGGAGAGCTTGTAATCCTGAGCGCAGCGAAGGATCTGCCGTTGTTTCTTCTCTGTTCTGCCCATGCACTCCCGTGCCCCGTCCTTTCGCGTTCTGTGCGAAAGGGCGGGAACCACGCCCGCTGATTCGCCCACTCACGCCATGGTTTTCTTGTTCCCTCGTTCCCTTGTTCCCTGCCTTTCCCGCATCACAAAACCCAATCCACAACCAGCCGCCGCAGCCCCGGTGTCGTGTGCTACCATCAGCCTCGAGAGATCACCCCGGAGAAAGCTCAAGATGGCATACGTAATTGCAGAACCTTGTATCGGCACCAAAGACACCGCCTGCGTAGACGCGTGTCCTGTCGATTGCATTCACCCTAAGAAGGACGAAGACGGCTTCGGCGAATCCGACCAGCTCTTCATCGACCCGGTCGAGTGCATCGACTGCGGCGCCTGCGTTCCCGCGTGCCCGGTTTCGGCAATCTTTGCGCTCGACGACCTGCCGGAAAAGTGGGCCAGCTACGCCGAAAAGAACTCCGCGCACTTCGGCCGCTAATCTGCTGCCTCGCGCAGCCGCGTGCTTGCTCAACGCGCCCGCTAGAGTCTACCTATGCGGGCGCGTTCGTGCGTTTGGCGATTGTTATGCAGTTTCGGTAAGCAACTTCATCCCCGCATCGCGCGCCGCAACGCGGTCAAAGGTAAATACCTCCGCGCATCCCGCCGCGCGCCCCGCAGACGCAATCAGACAGTCGGCAAAATCGGCTTTTGACCTCCGATAGATCGAAAGCGCCAGATGCGCGATCTCTTCCTGCTCGATGACCAGTTCCTTTGAGCGGAGCAAGGTATCTAAAACTGCTGCGATCTTTTCCCGTTCAAAGCGATAAATCAGCCGCAACGCCCACACGAGTTCCACCAGTACAATCTGGCTGATCCATCCTGGCTCCTCGGGTGAAAGAGCCTCCAGCAATTTATCTGCAGCTTTCGTCTGCGCCGGATCGTCTCGAACGAAATACCGCACAAGAATGTTTGTGTCCAGACCCGTCATGCGGCCCATCATGCGGCTTCATTCTTCGTTTCATCACCGCTGGGTTGGCCTACGCTGCGCAGATAACTCTCCGCCGCAGCCGCTCCAACGCCTTCGTTGATCTCTTCGATCGTGGGCACATGGTCAAGCTTGGGCACGCAGCCTTTCAGGTTCCGGATCGATGCGTTCTTCGCGGAAAGCAGGAATCGGCCGTCTTCATTGCGAATGAAATCGACCCGATCCCCCGGCTTCAACCCCATCGCCTCCCGCACCTCGGCCGGAATCGTAATCTGCCCTTTCGACGTAACCTTAGCCTTGTACATCGGCCATTCTCCTTACCTTAAAAATATTTCCTTACATATTAACATAATTCCTTACTTTTCATTCCATTTTCCGACTTCGCCGCGCAGTGCGAAGATAATACTGCCCATGCCCGTTCTCGCCTCTGATGCCGTCATCCTGCGCACCTGGCCTGTGAACGAGGCCGACCTCATCGTCAGCTTTTTTACCCGCGATTACGGACGCCTCAAGGGCATCGCCAAATCCGCCCTTAAAAGCCGCAAGCGTTTTGGCGGCGCGCTGGAGCCGATGACCCTCGCCCGCGCATGGTTCGCCGAGCGCCCTCGTCAGGAGCTGGTCCGCCTCGACCAGCTCGAAATTCAGCGCTCCCCGCTCGCCGAGCCCATCGATGCAGCGCGCCTTGCCGCGCTTAGCTTTTACGCCGAGCTCCTTGACGAGTCACTCCCCGAGCACGACCCGCAGGATGCCGTCTTCCGGCTCCTCACCTCAGTCCTGGAGCACACGGCCTCCGCACAGACTGAAGCCAGCCAGACCACCATGCCGCAACCGGGCCCCCAATCAGGCCCATGGATGCCGCTCACTTATTTCTCTCTCTGGATGACGCGCCTCATGGGTCTGCTGCCCGATCTCGCTCATTGCATCGTCTGCGCCGAGCCATTGCATGCAGCCGAGGTCTCGTTCAACAGCTACTCAGAGGGGCTTTTCTGCGCAATGCACCGCACCGCCCACGCCACGGCGCTCAGCCCCGATTCGTGGCAGCTCGCCCAGCGCATGCTGCGCGCGCCTGTGGCTGCATTCACCGCCGAGCCATGGCCGCGCCGCCGCGCCCAAGACCTGCGCCGCTTCACCTTGCAGACGCTCGAGCGCCATCTGGAACGAAAATTGCGTTCTGCCGAAGCGCTCGCGCGCCTCGGCGGCTAGAAAAAATTGTCAGGATTGGTTTAATGAGCCAGCGGCTCATAAGGCTCGGCGCGCAGCAGGTTCGTCAGGATTCCCCGCTCCTGCGGCGAGAACTGGTTCTGGTACCGCTCGGAGTCGATCACCGTCTGCCGCTGATCCACCGGCACGCCGCGCAGATCGCGGAAAGCCTGCCCTACCCGTGCCTGCCGGTCCGGCGGCAGCGCCGACAGTTGCCGCGAGGCCTGGTCCAACTGCATCCGCTCCTCCGGCGTCATATGCTCAATCTTCTCTGCTCGCGCCAGCCGCCGCTCACGTTCCCCGGCCGGCAACTGGTTCACCTGCCGCAACTGCTGCATCAGCCGCTGCTGGTCGGCAGCCGG
>JASIJX010000432.1 GCA_030049955.1 Acidobacteriaceae bacterium | reverse complement strand
TTTCCATGCGCAGGCAATTCAATGACCGGCATATGATCGGCGGCGGCAACCTTACAGACTTTTCCGGGCACTGTCTGTGGCAGTTGCGCGGCCCGTGGCAAGTTGAGGGCCGCGTGACGGGAGAATACTGGCGGTTTCCGATTCTGCGCTCTTCGGCGGCAGATGTAGTGACAGCGAGCTTTGGCTTAGTCTTCACTCCGCCCGCCAAAGGCGCACAGTAGGAACGGAGCCTTCAAAAGCTGAAGTTAAGATTATCGGATTCGCTCTGCCAAGGCCGTTCGATTTTTCGCAGCCACAAGTCGCGAATTGGAAATTCCTTGAAAAGCAGATCCAAATCTTCGACTCGCACCTCTCCACCGAAAGAACATCTGTAGGGCAGAGAGATGCGTCGCTCACGATGGCAGGCACGAATCGTCGGTCAGAATGACTGGATTCATTATTACGCGAACCTCAGGCGCAGGCTGCTAGAGAGCGTTGACCACGGCTGCCCCCACCGCAAGTTGCGAAAAGACCTGCGACCACTCGAGGAAGCCGCGCACCGCGGTTGGACGGAGCGTCTTTTCTGGCACCACGATGGTATCGCCAGGGTTGAGTCGCACGTCGTTAAACGACTCCTTCCAGAAGCCAGAACCCTGGGTGCGCTTGCGGCTGATGACTGAGCCGTCGGCACGGATTAAGAAGGCGTGATGCCAATCGGCATTGCGGTTTGGACCGCCCGCCAGCTGCACATAGTAGCCCAGAGTCCGTCCCTGTTGAAACACGTATGAATTCTGGTCGTACACGGAGCCGACGACGTTAATACTGGCAGGCGCAAACGGAACAATGAATTTATCCCCGTTTTCAAGACTCAGCTCAGGAATGTCGTTAATGCTTGAGCTGGTGGGGCGAAACTGCAACACGATACGTCCGGTAGCCCTGATCTGGCTGAGCCGAGACAACATCTGCTGGGTCATTATCTGGGACGCAGCCACATCCGAGCTTGCCGAGCCCGTGGTCGTAGACGACATCGCCAGCGCCTGCGTGCCGCGCTCCGCTTCGAGACCCAAGCTGCGCGTATAGTCGTCGAGCCGTTGCTGCTGGAGAACTCGGGTCGATTCCCGGGTGAACTCCGACCCGTAGAGGTAGGCCCGAATGGTGAGGCCGCCAGCGCGGCGCACGACATCCCGCAGGGTTTCTCCCGGCGAAATGCTGTAGAAGCCTGGGTGAAGGAACTCACCCTCCAAATCGATGTATTTGACCTGCTGGTCGAGAGGTATGCGGATGTCGGACTGGGAAAAGATGGTGACTACGTCGCCCGGCTCCAGCGCTAAGTTTGCCGAAGGATCGTGATTGAGGACCAGTTTCCCCAGATCAAACGGAACGAGGGATGGCTTGAGTGTTTCTGGGTCGGTGCGCTCGATGACGGCGTAATCCCAGTCGATTTGCCCCTCGGGCATCTGCACTCGGTTTCGCGGCATCAGCGGGCTACGTGTGGTCCCTGAGGCGATGGTAGCGTTCGCGCCCCGCTCGTTCGGCGTCCTGGCTTCGGTTTCGCCGGCTGCCGAAGTTCCTAGGGCCTCTTGGTCCTGGTTCTTCGGTGTGAGAGCGCTCGTTACATCGGCCTGCATGGCGGAGTTCGTTATCTCGCCCGACGTAGGTTTGGCAGGCTGAGAAGCTTCGCCCAAAGTGGAGATCTCCGGCTCGAACTCCGGGGTGGGCAAGCCCAGGTGGCTGCGCTTCCACCAGTAGTCGCGGCTCTCCAGCGAATCCTGGTCCGGAATCAGATCGCTCAACCGCATGCCCGGATGCCAGCTAAAGCGCCCGGGATTGGCGACATTACCACGCAAGGTAACGGTCTTCTCGTAGGCAGGCAGAATCGGCTCGACGCGCACAATATCGCCATCGGCGAGAGGGGTCGCGAAACCTTCCGCGTTGAAAGCGACATTCACCACATCTCGCAGGTGGTGCTGGTTTACTCGCTCGAGTGAAATGCTGGAGTCCGAAGCGATCGCCGTGGTCTTGCCGGCCATCTCAATCAGGTCGCCGACCGTTTCCCCGCCACGCAACTCATAGATTGCGGGATTTCTCACGCTGCCGGTAATTGCTAGCTCTGGCCCAGCCGGCGGGATGTAGATTACGTCCTCTGGAAGGAGCCGCACATCCTTGGATTTATCGCCGTGGATGAGCAACGCGTAGAGGTCGAAATCCGCAACGGTCTGTCCCTCCCGTTTGAGCAAGATGTGGCGGAGCGATCCCTGCGGGGATGGGCCGCCGCTGGCGAACAAGGCGTCAACCAGCGAGCTAAGCGAGCTGATGGTGTAAGCACCCGGTCGCCGCGCTTGCCCCGACACATAGATCTGGATGGATCGGATCCGTCCGATATCGACCGAAAGGTCAAAATTGCGGTATAACTTGGAGACTGCCGACCGCAGGCGTTGGTCGAGGGTGGAAAAGGGCAGCCCTGCTACCTGAATGGTGCCAACCTGAGGCAGATAGATGTTACCCGAACGGTCAACGCGCAGGTTTCCGCTAAAGTTGACCTGGCCCCAGATGCGAACCCGCAGCTCGTCTTCTGGCCCGATCACATAGTTTGGCGGCACCGGCGCCTGATCGCTGGGCGCAAACGTGGAGGGCACGCGACGGAACAGATCTTCGCCGTAGAGGGGAAGAAATTTGCCTGTTGTTTCGGCAACGAATTTCTGAAATTCCGTGGGTAGATCAGGCGGGAGCAGCTGTTGCTGCCAACGCTCGCCTGCCGAGACGCCGTCTTCATAGGAACTGAGATACGGATTTGTGGTGTCCGGCGGAACGTAGCCCAAAGATGCGGGAATGGGAAGGCCACTGCTTCCGGCGGCGGAACCGGAGCCTTGCTGCTGAGATAGCGAGCAGTCTTCGCCCGGAGCCATGAGCGGATTTGAGCATGCGGACGATGCGCCCTGCTGCGACTGCGCCGCACCGGTTTCTACGGGAACCCCGGTTTCCGCAGGAATTTGACAGCGGAGAAGCGGGGATACAGCAAGAGACAACAGCGCAGAAAGCAGCACAAAGCGATTGGCCATGGTTCTTATTTTCCAGGATATAAGCGCGACACCGCAAGTGAGGTTGAAAGCGGCCGGGCGGGGCGAGCGCGGCGGCCGGGACGCTTCAAACCACCTCATTTTTCTTGCGCTTGCCGCGCCCAGAGCGATTTTCGTCCTTGGCCGGTGGGCTGCCCGAGTCCGGTTCGGAAACAAAGTGCTGTGGCTGAAGGAAGTCGAAGCAGGTTCGTGAGCCTAATCGGTACAATGAGGTTTGGAGAAGCTAGGAGATGAAGTTGGACACGATGAGCGATGCGGCTCTGCAGACGGAGATAGTAGG
>JASIJX010000431.1 GCA_030049955.1 Acidobacteriaceae bacterium | reverse complement strand
CTGCGGCCAGTTTAGGGTTTTCGGTCCCAGGCAGCCTCCCCCCGTTCCGGCCATTTACAATGCTGAGAGCGGGGTTTGGGCCGAAAGTTCGCCGCCCCGGAATCGACAAGCGCATCGCCGGCCGGAGGGTTCGGACAGGCGCGCGAGGATCTGGACCGAATGAAGAAGATCGTTTCTCTTGTTTTCCTGTTGGCCGTTTGTGCGGCCGCGGGCCACGCTCAGGAAAGCCGCCAAGACATCAGCATTAGCGGATCGGTTCTGGTTCCGCCCTTTATAGCCTCTTCCACCGACACTCAAGTGAACTCGGAACGCGGTTTCGGCGCCCTGCTCAGCTACCGCTTCATGCTTACGCCCACCAGCGCTCTTGAAGCCAATTACGGATTCACATATCAGCTTAAGCTCCGCTATACCGGCCCCTCGTTCTACAAAGGCATCGATGTGCCGGCGCGCGTACAGGAGATCTCCGGCGCTTACGTGCGATCGTTCGTGCTCAAAAACTGGAATCCGTTCGTGGAAGCAGGACCGTCCGGCCTGATCTTTCTGCCGATCGTCAACTCCGGCCTGCAGACGCTCGACGCCAAGCAGCAGACCCAGGTGGGCGCGATGTACGGCGCCGGCATTGCCTATGAGATTAGCCCCAGCTTCGACATTCGCGCCGAGTACCGCGGCCTGGTGACGAAGGTGCCCACCTTCGACGTCTCCACAGAATTCACCACGAACAAATGGTGGAATATGTCTGAGCCGGTAGTTGGTATTGCATACCACTTCTAAAGACAGGGAGCAGGGAACAGAAAAGCGTGGGGCACGAAGCCATCGCGCCAGCGGAAAAGCCCCATCTTCGCAGCGCGAAGACGGGCCTTTTAGCTCTTTCTGATCCCTATTCCCTGATCCCTGTTCCCTCCCGATACCGCCCCAGCTCCTTCACCATTCCGCAGTGCTCGGCCAGAGCTTTGAGGGCGCGCGTGCCTTCATCGCTTGATCCAATCTGGCAATCGACATAGAAGACGTATTCCCAGGGCTTGCCGTGAATGGGGCGCGATTCGATCTTCGTCAGGTTGGTGCCTATCGCCGAAAGGGCGGCCAGCGCGGCAACCAGCGAGCCGGGCCTGTGCTCCACGCTGAAGGCGATGGAGATCTTGTTAGCCGCAGGATCGGTCAATTTTCCGGCCTGTGCCTCGGCGGCGCGGCGCACCAGGAAAAAGCGCGTGTAGTTTTCCGGATTGTCCTCGATGCCGGCCTCGAGCACCTGTGCTTCGTAGTAGCGCGCCGCGGCCTCGCTGGCGACGGCGGCAGCGCGGCGGTCGCCGAGTTCCATCACGTGCTTTACGCTGCCGGCCGTGTCGTAGAAAGCGAATGACCGCATGCCGCTGTGGCTGGCGAGAAAATGCCGGCACTGCGCCAGCGCCACCGGATGCGAGAAGACGCGGTCGATCTCTTCGGTTTTTGTGCCAGGCATGGCGATGAGATTGTGCCGGATGCGCAGCAGCGTTTCTTCGACGACTTTGACGTCGTGCGTAAGCAACAGGTCGAAGTGCTCGAGCACGGAGCCGGCGAGGCTGTTCTCAATGGGGATGGCTGCCGCATCGACTTTCTTCTCTGAGAGCGCGGAGAAGACCTCGGCCGAAAGCGCGCAGGGAACGATCTCCGCGCCGGGCACAAGCTTGAGCGCCGCCTCATGGCTGAACGAGCCCGGCTCTCCCTGGATGGCGATTTTCATTGCTTGGCGAAGGCCTCGATCGAAACTTCGGAAGGCAAATCCCTGCCCTTTCGCAACATAACACAGCGGTTTGGCTGAGGTGACGAATAGCGTCGCTGGTCACGATTCAGCATTTGGCCGCGCGACCTATTCGGCGTTGACCTGCGCTTCCTGCTCAACCTGCTTGACGATCAGCGGAATCAGGAAGCGATCCGGCGGAGAAAGCCGCGCCGATAGCTGGATCAGGTTTGTTTCCTCGCCCGTGAGAATTGCGACTCCTTCGATTGGATCCGCGTTTGCCCGAAGCCGCGAACTTGTTCCCAGGCCTGTCGTGTTGGCGGGCGTTTCGAATTCAACGACGTTCTTACTGCGGTAAACCAGCTTGTCACCGGGAAACGGCCCGAAGGGAAAATCACTCGTGGGCTCGAGACCCTCCGCAATCACATCGTCGGCAAATGTCCTGTATTCCGGGAAAACGCGTGCGATCACTCTGGCAACCTCGAACCTGCCGGACGTGTCGCCGTCGGCCACGGAGAGCTGCACGACTGGCCCGGAGAACCCCTTCCATTCAGACGAGAGCATCAGGGTTTTGCCATCGATCGGATCGGCACTTACATACAGATTGCTTCCGCTCGAACCATAGGTAGAAAAGCAGTGCCAGCCGCGCGGTGCAAGGACCCCATCGGTGTATTCCGCCTTGTAATAGGCCAGCCGTTGAACATCCTGGACGGCTATCGGGAACGTCTGGGCTTTTCCATTTGGAGCTTTGACTGGGCCCTGTTGGCCATCGGAGGGGCAACCAACAAACGGAACGAGCGCCGTCGCCGTCTGAGTTGGCGCGGCGGTGGACTTGGGTTGTGCAAATGCCGACGCAGGCCCACACACTGCAGCGCACAGGGCAAAGACTGAAAGCAGGAACCAGCCTGTCTTCATTGGGGAATCATAGCAAGATGCGGACGGCGAATCGAGGCTGATTGCCTCAGCGCGTTGCTTACCGCCACCGCAGCCACAAATCCGCGGCCACGAAGACTAAAAACACTGTCGCGATTACGCCGTTCATCGTGAAGAAGGCCGCATTCAACCGGCGCAGGTCGCGGGGCGAGACGATGGCGTGCTCGTAGGCGAGCAGCAGCGTAACGGCCGCAATGCCCACCCAGCCAAGCGCGTGGAAGTGAAACAGCACACCGAACCAGATGAGCAACGCGAGCATGGCCAGGTGCATGAGCCGTGCGACCAGGAAAGCCGCCTTCAACCCGTGAGCCTGCGGCAGGCTGTGCAGGCCGGCCGCGCGGTCGTGGTCGCAATCCTGGCAGGCGTAGAGCACGTCGAAGCCGCCAGCCCACAGCGTGACGGCCGCGGCGAGCACGAGGATGCGCGCATCGAGGCTGCCGCGCACCGCGATCCACGCAGCCGCCGGCGCAAGGCCCAGCGCAAGGCCCAGCCCGAAGTGCGACCAGCGCGTGATGCGCTTGAGGTAGCTATAGCCGAGCAGGACGATGAGCGCCACGGGCGCGAGCGCCAGCGCAAGCAGGTTCAGCTCGCCTGCGGCGACGAGAAAGACGATCACCGCGACCAGGGTGAAGCCGAGAACAAACTGTCGCGTGAGCAGGCCGGCGGGAATGGCGCGGGTGCGCGTGCGCGGGTTTGCAGAGTCGAGATCCGCATCGGCCCAGCGATTGAAGGCCATAGCCGCCGAGCGCGCCGAGACCATCGCGACCACGATCCAGCCGATCGTGCGCCAGGCCGGCAGCCCGTGCGCAGCAAGCAGCATTGCCGTCAGCGCAAAGGGCAGCGCGAAGACGGAATGCTCCCACTTGATCATTTCAAGCGTGGTGCGCGTTTTGTTGAGAAGGCCTGGCATTGCAAGAAGTCTAAAGGCAGTTTACTTGAGTGGCTCTGAAGCGGGTTTACGAGTTGCGCCAACGCGCGGCAGCAGCAGAGAATGGGGTCGCGATGCAATGGCTGAAACAGGTGCGTGTGAACTGCCAGGAGCGGGCGCTGGACGGCCTTGACCGGATCGCTGACCGGCTGGCTGCGCTGCGCGGGCGCGCAGCAACCACGCCCGCGCATTTGACCGTTGGCCTGGATGGCGAAGACGCTGCATATTTCTACCTGGAGCGCGAGGGTTATACCGTGGTGGCGCGGCGCTGGTCGGCGGGGAATCTGCCAGGCGACGTGGACCTGATCGCGTGGAGCAGGTCTACGAGCAAATCGACGAACGGATCGCTGCTGTGTTTTATCGAGGTGAAGACGCGCAGCGAGCGCGATGCCACGCCCGCCGAGGCCGCCGTGGATAGCCACAAGCGCGCCACGCTGCGGCGTTTGGCCTCGAGCTACGTGCGGCAGTTGCCGCAGGAGACAGCGCCGCAGGTGCGCTTCGATGTGATCAGCGTTTATCTGGGGTCAGGTCAGAAAAAAGATAACCGGAAAAACGATCTTATGCACTTCGAGAATGCCTTCGGCTGGAGCGAGCGGCGGGACGCCGCGCGATATGTCTAACTTCGTCCGCCGGGCTACACCGAGAACGACGAGCCGCAGCCGCAGGACTTCGAGGAGTTCGGATTGATGAAGTTGAAGCCCTGGCGCATCAGCGTGGATTCGTAATC
>JASIJX010000054.1 GCA_030049955.1 Acidobacteriaceae bacterium | reverse complement strand
ATGTTTCCGACACTGCGCTCGCCGCGGCACTGGATAAACTGACGGCGTTACCCGACCCTAATGCCGATAGCCGCTGCGGCGTGCAGTTGATGACCATTCACAAGGCCAAGGGCCTGGAATTTGAAGTGGTTGTCGTTCCCGAAATGCAGGCAGGCGTGCCGCAATCGCACGGTAACCTGCTCTCCTGGCTCGAGCGCGGTCTGGCGGAGCCGGACGAATCAGATGAAGTAACGGAGTTTCTGGTCGCGCCCATTCCACCGAAGGGCGCCGATCGAGGAAAGGCTAAAGCGTGGGTCGACCGAGTGCGCCGCGAGCGCGAAACCCAGGAACTGCGGCGGCTGCTCTACGTGGCTGGAACGCGCGCGCGCGAGGAACTGCATCTGTTTGCGCGGCCGGAATACAAGCCGGAAGCAGACGGATCGTTTTCGCTCCTTGAGCCAAAGGAGTCGCTGCTGAGGACCGCGTGGCCGGCCGTTGAGTCCGAGGTCCACCGGCAATTCGAAGAATGGATCGGGAGCGGCGCGGTAAATTCGCCGCAGGCCGGCAGCATCGACGCCATTGCGGCTGGAGCAGGAGAAAATTCGACGATGCTGCGCCGGCTTCCTGCTGGGTTCCGTCCAGCGCCGCAGGCTGTCACAACTTCAGTCGGCGGATCATTTGCCGGTCTGGCCGCTGAGCCGTTTTACCGCCGGCATGAAGGCGGACTGCTCTCGCGGGCGCTGGGAATTGCGGTGCACAGGCTGCTGCAGGAGCTTAGCGGGCTGCGCCTCTCGATGGATACTGAGCCGGCCTGCATGGCTCTGAAGCAATGGGTCGCGCGTGTCAACGCCGAGGTGCGTGGTATGGGCATTGCGCCTGCTCAAGCACAGCACATCGCAAAGCAGGCATTGGAGATTGCATGTAAGGCTGCGCAGGATTCGATCGGCAAGTGGATTCTTGCCGCGCATGCAGAGGCTGCCAGCGAGGTGCGCTGGTCGGGCGTAGTCGAGGACGGCATCTGCGCCGTACAGGTGGACCGCGTCTTTCGCGCCGGAATTGAGCCGGGCAGCGACGGGTCGGACGCGTGGTGGATTGTTGACTACAAAACGGCACATGCCGAGGGGCTCGACCCGGACAAGGCGCTGCCCGGATTGCGCGAGCTGTTCGCCCCGCAGCTTACGGCGTATGCGCGCATGCTGCGCAATCTGCATGGCACCGACGTGAGGATCTTCG
Source organism: Acidobacteriaceae bacterium (assembly GCA_030049955.1). The sequence goes on along the minus strand of JASIJX010000054.1, from coordinate 4,094 downwards.
CCGGACTCTATTACCCGCGGATGCTGAAGTTCGATTGGTGGGAAGCGTAGCGAGGCAGAGCTGCCACTGTAATTTGTGGTGAGAATGCCGCGGAGCGCGCCAGAATCAGTGCGCTTTGCCGTCGCATTTGTAGCAGCCGTGCCTAAAGCTCGATTACCACCGCGGCCGAACGTGCTGGAACGTGCACGGTTCCGGTGGTTGGCTGTCCCTCGGGTTGCTCGGGTGTGGCAACCACGAGATTGCCCACATTGGGCAGGCTCACTTTCGCCGTAATGCCGGCATCGGAGCCGGGGTTGACGACGACAACCGCGCGCTTGCCGTTTGCAGCCCTGAAGACCGAGTAGCGGAAGGCTCCATCGGCGCTTACGTCGGCGCCGAGCGTGTCGCGAAAATCGCCGTCCCACAGGTAGGCCTTGTATCTGTTGCGCAGCGCGTCAATTTTCTGCCCGTATGCCATGGTGAGCGGAAAATCGTGCAGGTGTCCCTTGTAGAGGAATGGCTCGTACTGGATCACGCAGCGGCACATCAGGATCATGTTCAACTGCTCGCGCTCGTCGAAGCCGCTTACGCCCGCAATCATCAGCGAATTCAGGGTGCCCAGATACTGGCAGATAGGCGTTGCACTTACGCCCGCCTCGCCAACCGGGAAATACTGCATCTGCCAGTCATGCGGCCCTTCGCCGGCAAACAGAAAATCGGGGCTCACCTTGTCGGCGGCCGCGCGAAGCTTGGCCGCTACCGGCAGATCGCCGGCGTAGATATATCCCGGCGGATTGTATCCATGCCCCGGCGCAAAATTGTAGAGCGCATTCGAGTGGTGGCAGATTTCGTCCCACAGCCATCCGGTTGAGCCCAGCGCGAGAATCTTTTCGAACTCCTTTTTCGCAATCTCGCGATACGCGGGATCCTGGAAATCCATCACCGCGCGGCGGCGCGTGTTTATGCCGGCCAGTTGCGTGGGAGTGACGTAGTTGTAGCCTCCCTGCTCGTAGCGGATGCCGTACGGATCCTTTGCTTCGTACTTATAGAGCTCGCTCTTGTACCAGTCGGTCGTCAAGTCGGCCCAGTTCAGCTTGCCGAAAAGGATGACGTTGACGCCCAGCGACTGGACTTTTGCAATGGCATCGTGGAACTGTTGCCACGTGCCAAGATGGGGATCGGTATCCTGCGAAGGGTCGTCGCGATCCTGTCCGCCGATGTTCCAACCGATGAGCTGCACGGCCTTCACGCCGTATTTTGCGTATTCCTCGCCGTACTCGGTGAATTTCGTGTACGAAATCGTGTAGTCTTCTTCCGGCGTGTTCATGCGCAGCATGGTCCACGAGTGCACGTCCCTGGCCCACGCCGGCAGATGCGGCTTCTTGAACCAAGTGTTGCGCCACTCCTTGTAGACATCTACGCCTGCGTGCCAGCTGCCTTTATAGCCGCGCATGACGATGGGCGCGAGTTTCCTGCTTGAGTTCGGCTGCGCGTAGATAAAGTGGCAGGTGCGAAACTCGAGATGCACGGGCCAGCCTGAGATCTCATCCATTTTCGGCACGACAGCGCCGTGCAGCGCGCCAGGATGCTGCTCGAAGGTGTATTCGAGGTAGTAGGGCAGCGAGGGGTCAGACATCTCGACGTAAAGCCCCGCGGTGTTGGCCTGCAGCAGGCAGAAAAGACTGCGATGCGAGCCAAACGTCTTGGTGGGGAAATCAACGCCCCAATATCCCTTTTCGCTTGCGAAGTTGGGATAGATCTCGTCGTCGCCGAGATTGCAGTACCACATGGTGCGCGCTGACATCCTCGAATCGGAAGAAGGCGGATTGAGATCGCCGAAATATGGGTAGTCGATGGTCTCGATCGGGTAGGCGGATTTATTTTCGACTCCGCTCGTGAAGGTGAGCTTGCCATTTTCAAGAGTGACGGTTGCCGTGAATGTGATGGGCAGCACGCCGCCATGCTCGCTAGAGAGGTTTTCCCAGGAGAGTTGCACCTGGTTGTCGGAGATTTTTTTCACGCTCGCGGCGCGCTGCTTTTTGCCGAGCACGAAGTTGGCGCGCCGGCCGGGCAGCGGAACGAGCATTCGGAAGGAGACGCCCAGCGCAGGCCGTCGCTCGACGGTCCAGTTGGTCGTCTTATGCTCCATGCGCGTGAGCGCGCCGGAGACTGGATCGAAGGCTACGAGGAATTCATTGTCTTCGAGGACAACTTCGCCAGCCATTGCAGCGGCTTGCTGTGCATTCATTTCGACATCGGTAAGGGCGGAAAGTGCGGCAATGCCTGCGAGCTTATTAAAGGCGCGTCGATTCACAGTTTTCCTCGATAGCTTCGGCGAACGATAGATTGAGAGACCGGTATCCGGGCAATGCTATCGAGACACGCTGTGCAATGTCAATGCGTGGGTGTAATGTCTCAGGCTCCGTCGCTTGGAAAGGGTACGGGTTGAACAGTGAAGCATCAGGCTCCGAAGCTAGGGCGTCACCGGCGTTTCAGCTGTAACGGAGCAGCCCGAAAACTCCATTTGTATGGAATATGCACCCGAAATACCGAACGAAACATGCTTGGGAATATTGAATCCATTCACGGATTGGTAATCGAGGTCAAAACTCGCATTGATGTTGGAGCTCCCGATCTGCTCCGAGACTGTAATCCCAGAGATACGACGTATATCGCCGGGACCGGGCTTGGGCGAAGGTACGTAGTGAGCATCGATAGTGCCCTTGGCGGCGACGCTGTCAAAGGAGTAATGGGTGGGAACGCCGTCTTTGTCTGCCCGGATGACGATGCTCATATTCGCCGCCGATTCGTAGATGTTACTTGCACCATCTCCAAGTGACTCGATCTTACTGAAATCCTTTGAGCTCTTAACCAGTGGTGAGGCGACCATGGGCCAGTAGAACTGGTAGAAGCCACCAACCATCTTCCTGAAACCGTCCTCAACCTGCTCTTTGTTATCGAATGTTTCATTTCCCCAGTCGAAAGTGATCTCCGGCGATTTACCGCGGACGGCATTGGATCGGATTTTCAGACCTTGGAGTATCTTGAGGCGTTCAGGTGGAACTTCTGCCTTTACAGCTTTGAATAGGGCAGGCCAATCGACGGAAACATCGCAGTCCATGCTCGATAGGTTGTCGGCATGATAGTAGCTTTCGCGCAGGTTCTTAGCCAAGAGCTCAGGGTCGCGTGTCGAAGACGCAGGCGAAACTAGTGATTGTGGGGTCGAAGAATTCGCTGTTGGAGCTTGTGCGGCGAGTAGATTCGCACCCATTGCGAGGATGCATACAAACAATCTGCGGGGCATGAGAGTAGTGTCTCCTCTCATGCCCCGCTTGTCTATCGCAAGTATTTTTCGTTGCTCGCTATTGCAGGTTCGACATCAGGCTGTCGAGCGCACTCTTGGGCGGGCGCACCAGCGAGTCTGGCAGCGTGGCCAGCGGCTCGTCGACCATGTTCAGCAGATCGGTGAACGTAGGCTTCTTGGTATCGATGTAGAAGACGCCGGTGAGAATCTCGTCCTTTTCGGATGCTTCCATCAGCGTGCGCACGGCATTGGCCCGATCCGTCGGGTCGTAGTCCTCGTGAATCTTGCGCAGCCGCAGGCTTGAGCCGTCGTGCATCTGCACGTCGTACACTTGGCCCGAGTCGTAATCGATCTCGATATCGTCGAAGCTGGCTACAAAGCCTACGTCGTTGATCGGCTCGTCGTGCTCCTGCATGAACTTGTAGCTCTTGGTCGAGCCCTCGTGATCGTTGAAGGTCACGCAGGGGCTGATTACGTCGAGCATCACTGTGCCCTTGTGTGCGATGGCGGCCTTCAGCATGGCGAGCAGTTGCTTCTTGTCGCCGGAGAACGATCGTCCCACGAACGTTGCGCCGAGCTGGATGGCAAGCGCGCAGGTATCGATGGCCGGGAGCTCGTTGATCACGCCGGTCTTCAGCTTGGAGCCGATATCGGCCGTGGCCGAGAACTGACCCTTTGTGAGCCCGTAAACGCCGTTGTCCTCGATGATGTAGATCATCGGCAGGTTGCGGCGCAGCAGGTGAACGAACTGGCCGGCGCCGATCGAGGCTGTGTCGCCATCGCCAGAGACGCCCAGCGCCATCATGCTGCT
>JASIJX010000053.1 GCA_030049955.1 Acidobacteriaceae bacterium | reverse complement strand
CGCTCTTCGTGTGCCGGCTCAGGTTCCATCTGCGGAATACCATGTTCCGCTTCGGCCATCGTATCGGCACGGTAAGCTTCCATCATCGCCGCAGAGGATTCAGCTTCCGGCACGAGCAGGCGATGCGCCTCTCCGTCGCTTACGTCGCCGACCGCGTCATCAACGAATGCAAGTTCGGCAGTCGGGAGCCCTTCCCCCTCCGCCGCATTTTTCTTCGCTGCCCTGCGCGGTTTGGCGCCCGGCTCTTGCTTCGCTGTGGAAGTCTTTTTCGCAGCGGCCTTGCTCCTGCCTGCAGGCGTTGTTTTCGCCTCCGGCTTCGCTGGCGCGCTCTTCTTTGTGGCAGCTTTCGCAGGCGCTGCCTTCTTTGCCGCGGTTTTCTTTGCGGCGGCCTTCGCTCTTGCTCGCTTGGCAGCCTTCTTGGGTGCAGATTCCTTCGGCTCTTCGCCGTCTTCGCGTTTTCTAGGCATTCAGGGCCTCTCTACTCCGCGCTCGCTTGCGCGGTTCCAGAGGAGTTGGATTCGCCCTTTGGCTCCCGCGCTTCCGCGTTGTCAGCCGATTCCGTAGATTCCTGCGCCGGCTTTTTGCCATGTAATCCAGCGTTTTCGGGGACCACAGTCTCCGGCTCGGCTGCCGTTTCGTCTAGCTCCGCCGCGCCGTCGACGCCGGCCGTCTCCTCACCGGCAGTTTCCCCTGGTTCAATCTCCTCAAGCTCGATAGCCGCCATCTTCTCGAACTCTTCCATCGACGGCAGTTCGGAAAGATCCTTGAGCCCGAAGCGCAGCAGGAACTCCTTGGTTGTCTTGTAGAGGATAGGCCTCCCGATAACCTGCTTGCGGCCCGCCGTGGCGATGAGCTTGCGCGCCAGCAGCGAACCGAAGACGCCCGACGAGTCCACGCCGCGAATCTCATTCACCTCGGGCGCCGTCACCGGCTGCTTGTAGGCAATCACAGCCAGCGTTTCAAGCGCAGGAAGCGACAGCTTGAGCGGTGGCTTGAGGCTCTTAACGAACATGCGCACCGCATCGTGACATTCGGGCTTGGTTGCCATACGGTAGCCGCCGGCAATCTCGCGGATTTCCACACCATGATCATCCTGCGCATACGAGGTGACAATCTCATCCAGAAGCTGCCGCAGAATGGCGCGTGCCTCGCGGTCGCGCTGGCGTGCAGCGCGCTTCGCCTCGGCTTCAGCAGCCGCAGCGTCCGGCTCGGCGCTTTCCTCCGTCACCGTCTCCGCTGCTGCTTCTGTGGCCGGTTCCGTTACCGGCCCGGCAGCATCCACTTCATCTGCTGGCTGTTCCGCAGCCGTGGCAGGCTCACTGTCAAACGCAACCACCTCAGCCGGCGCTACTCCGGCGTCAATCTCGAGTGGCAGTGGGGCAGCCGTTTCGGCGCCCTGCGCAGCCGCCTCGGCGTGCGCGGCATCCTGTTCAGCTTTCCATTCAAAGGCCTCTTCCGCAAAAATGGCCGCCAGTTGGGCCAGCGTCACCGGCTCTTCGGCGGCATAAATCACAGCTTCCAGTTTGGCTTTCAGGCTCATTCGTAAACACGCACCATTCTGTATGGTACCGGATGAGGCGGGACGGGGTGCGGGCCTGAATATCGCGGAATCATTGCAAAGAAGAGAGCGCTCGCCGCAGCGAGCGCTCCGTTTGGTAGAGTTGGCAATCGCTCCGTCAGTGCGTCCACTGCCGGAAGAGCCAGAACAGGCTCCCCGACAACAGTGCGGCCACCGGGAGCGTGAACGCCCACGCAGCCGCGATGTTGCGGATCGTAGACAATTGCAACCCGCTGCGGTTGGCAAACATTGTGCCCGCTACGCCCGAGCTGAGCACGTGCGTCGTTGAAACCGGCAGTCCAAAGCTGTCGGCAGCCGAGATGGTTGCCATTGCCACCAGCTCCGCGCACGCCCCCTGCGCGTAAGTCAGGTGCTCCTTGCCAATTTTTTCGCCAACGGTAACCACGATCCGCTTCCAGCCCACCATCGTGCCCAGTCCAAGCGCCAGCGCCACGGCTACCTTCACCCAGCCCGGAATAAACTTGGTGGCCTTGTCGACATGCTTCTTGTAATTGGCCATCGCGGCACTTTCTTCCAGCGTAAAGTTCGGAGAGTGGCTCTTCTGCATCAGCCGGATGGCCTCGCTCGTCACATACATGTCGTTGCGGACGTTGCTCTGCTGATTGGCCGGAACGCGCTTGTAGTCGCCGTATGCCTGAACATCGCCCTCCAGGTCACGGATGATCGCGCGCAGCGCAGTCATCGTCGCTGGCTGCAGTTGCTTGGTCTGCAGATAGATGGTCAATTCGTCGCGAGGATCGCCTGCCATGAGCGCGTTGGGAGTCTCATACTTATGCGCAATTGTGACGGCCTTATCGGAAGCAGCAATGAAATCCTGAATGTCGCGCTTGCTCACCGCGTGATTAAGTGCATAAGCCGTGGGCACCGTCCCGATGAGGATCAGCATGATCAGGCCCATGCCCTTCTGGCCGTCATTCGAACCATGGGAAAAACTCACGCCCGAGCAGGTAAGAACCAGCAACAGCCGGATCGGCCACGGTGGAGGCGTGTTGTCCTTGGGAGCCTGGTAAAGCGCAGGGTACTTGATCGTGAGTTTTGAAACCCAGAACAGCAGCGCAGCGCAAACGAAGCCAATCAGCGGCGAAATCAGCAGCACGCGAAAGACATTCGCCGCCTGTGCCCAATCCACGCCCGAGGTGCCGGAGTAGGCGTTCATCAACTGGTTGGCAACGCCAACGCCGATGATGGAGCCAACCATGGTATGGGAACTTGAGGCCGGAAGCCCGAGCCACCAGGTGCTGAGATTCCAGATAATGGCCGCAAACAGCAGCGCGAAGACCATCGCAAAGCCGGCGCCGGCGCTCACCTTCAGGATCAACTCGACCGGAAGCAGCGTAATGACGCTGAATGCAACCGCACCCGATGAAACCAGCACCCCGGCCAGATTGCACAACCCGGACCATACCACCGCAACATTAGGTTCGAGCGAGTGCGTGTAGATTACGGTGGCAACCGCATTGGCTGTGTCGTGAAATCCGTTCACGAATTCAAAGCCCAGCGCGATGAACAGAGCCGTGGCAAGCAATAGATAAGGCCAGGCGCTGCCCAGCGTCGTATCGCCCAGGTCCTGGGCCACGTGAAAGCCGATGTAGCCAACCCCGCCCACCAGCGCGACCAGAACAACAATGCCGCTAACCCACGCGGGCGACTTTTTCATCTTGCGATCGAGGAGCGATGCTCCTGATGGCACAGTTCCAACTGTAGTTACCAGTTCGGCCATTGGCGGGCTCCTGAACTCCGAGGGATACCGGTCCGGCATGGAGGGAGTAGAAAGCCAGACTGGCACAACGGATACCCGCCGAAGATGAAAAGCGCATGAACAGGAGTTGAATCTTTGGCGCAGAGGTATGCAAAGGCGGACGCAAATAGGTTAGCCGCTAGAAAGACCGCGGAACCGTTCAAATAGCAGATGAATCGATGCAGAAAACTCAGGAGTCCGCCAGCCGCCGAAGTGTCTGGCGGTTCCTGCGCATAACTTCCCTGGCTACTTCCATCTGAGCAACGAATGCAGGGTCTTTCCCGGTTTGCTCGGACTCAATGTCCTGACCGGTCTTCTACGGCGACTCGGCTTTGTCTTCAGATTGGTTCTCTTCGCGGCTCATGGAAGAATCCTACGCCGACCGATCAAATCTACTGCCAGTCGTCCCGAGCCGTCCCCTGATTCATAAACGCATCAAAGCCGGAGTTCTTCTTGATGAAGATCTCGCTGAACTGCTGGTCTTGCCGCAGCAGAATAGCCTGCAGGCGCACCAGCTCGAGCAGGGCCAGGAACATCGCGATCAGCGCGCGTTCCGAGCGCGTATGGCTCAAGAGGCGCCGCAGTGCCACCGGCTTGTCCTCCATCGTCAGCCGCCGCGTGAGGAACTGGATCATCTGCCCGACGGTGACCGCGTCCTCTTGCACGTCGAGGATGGGCCGGTTGCGGGCTCGCTCCAGGATTTCGCGGAAGATGCGAACCAGATCGGTCGTATCGGCCGCAATCTCCGCCTCCGTGTTTGCATCGTCCTGGAACTCGCGCATCCCCGGGTTGGTCCAAGTCGCCGACTCCAGCATCTGCTTCTGCTGCAGCATCTGTGCGGCGTTTTTGAAGCGCTCGTGCTCGAGCAGCCGCTCCACCAGCTCGCGCCGCGGGTCTTCCTGAACGTCGTCGGGCCCTGCCGGCGCTCGCGGCAGCAGCATCTTGCTCTTGATATGGATGAGCAGCGACGCCGTATAAATGAACTCGCCGGCCACATCCACGTCGCTTGCCTTGAGCTGATCCACGTAAGCCAGGAACTGCGCCGTGATCTTGGCGATCGGGATGTCGTAGATGTCGATGTCCTGCTTGCGGATGAGGTCCAGCAGCAGATCGAGCGGACCCTCGTAAACCTGGCTGACAAGAACCGAAAACGGCGAGGTATCCGGTCCCTCCTCGCGCTTCACCGCCTGCGGTGGGGCAGACGCCGCCTTCGGCGGCAACTTTGGCGAATCAGCTTCAGCGGCACTGCGTTCATCTGCGATCGGTGCGCTTCCCTGCCTCTCCTCGCCCTCCGCAGCAGACGCTTCCCGCGCTTCCGTGGACTGTAGCGGCTCAGGTTCGGTCGGCGATGCGTCGGCGTCAAATTCAGCCTCGGGTTCGCCCACAGCTTCCTCAACCAGCGCGGTCTCGGCCGCTTCTTCGGCAGCGGTTTCCACGGGTTGGTCGAAGGCCGCTTCCGCAGCTTCAATCTCCGGAGCTTCCGAATCAGCGCCCGCTTTGGCTTGCGGCTCCTCTGCAGCCGCAGCAGGTTCCGCGACAGGCTCAGCCTTCGTCTCCGCCTCCTGCTCTTCCGCAGACTCTGAAATTGCTTCAACCACCTCAGGCCCGGCTTCGGTCTGAACTTCGGCCGGCTCCTGGATGTTTCCACTCACGGGCGGCTCGGGCTCCTCGTCTTCGACAACCGCTTCTGCCAAAATGTCCGCCAGCGAAGACGGCAGCTTTTCAATCGCCTCTTCATCGACACCCTGCGACAGTTGCGCTTCCACCGGTTCGGCGGAGGATGGTCCGGTGGAGGATGGTTCGGTGGAGGACTGCGATTCCGGCTGCCGCTCAGGAGCGGCTTCATCGCTCGATTCGGCCGGAATGCCAAGAGCCGCTTCAGCCAGCAGATCGGCCGGCGTTTCCGGAATTTCCTCGGGATCCTGAGGAGCTGCTTGGTGCTGGCCATGCTCCTCCGGCGCACCGCCAGCGTGTGCAGCCGAGGCCGTCTGGTCGTGAACAGGTTCGGGCGCCACTTCAGGTTCCGATTTGGGGGACTCTTCGGGCAGTCTTTCAGGCGATTCTTGGTTCAAGGCTGTTTCTTCTTCCACGTGTAATTCAAGGCTGGCGCCAGCATCGATCTTGTCGATTGCCGGCTCTTTAAATCCCTTCTCGTCAATAGCCTGTCCGCTACTGGCCGCCTGGTCTCGTGCCCCGTTGCTTCGATCCTCTTGGCCACTGGAATCGATCCGCGCCACTGCGCGAATGCTCTTCCATAAGAATTGCGCGGCTCTTCGCCACCACGGGACTGTGTTACCGGCCATCTTCCCTTCTCCCGTATGGCTTTCGGTCTCAGATCCTCAGCAGCAACTTTTCCCCGGATCTTTTTCCGTGGTCAGGGTCATCTGCATGGCGTCGCGCACTTCACGCATAGTCTGCTCGGCGCGGGCGCGCGCGCGGCGCGAACCGTCTTCAAGAATTTCTACCACCTGCGGCTCGGTATACTGCGCGCGCCGGTCCTGGATCGGCTCGAGCACCTTCATCAGCCCGTCTGCCGCCCATCCCTTGCACTCGATGCAGCCAATCCCCGCCGAGCGGCAGCCCTCATAGACCTTCGCCATCGTCTCCGGCGTCGAGAACACCTTATGCAGATCGCCCACCGGGCACTTGTCGGGATCTCCCGGATCACTACGCCGCAC
>JASIJX010000052.1 GCA_030049955.1 Acidobacteriaceae bacterium | reverse complement strand
TCTTCGGGCATCTGGATGGCTTCGAACTTTCCGTCGGGGCGGGCGGCGAGCTCGGGTGCGTACAGGCCGAGATAATCGCGGCGCCACCAGTTGCCGGTTTGGCGCTTTTCTTCGCGGCCGGTGAACCAGTACTGCCATAGTACTGCCCTTACGTATTTTGGCGGCGCGTTCGGAAAGGGATTGTCTTTGAAAAGCGCGAGAACCTCCTTGTTGTTTTCAAGCAGCCGCTCTTCTGTGAGCGGGACAAACTCATTTTGCCTCCAGTCGTCCAGCGATGCGAACCACAGGTTCCAATCGAAGCGCGGCTGATAGGGCGCGTAGATGCCGGGGGACTGGTTGAGCGCCTGCGGCTTGTTGCGAAAGGGATATGCGGTCCAGTTCTGGCCGTCGTTGGATCCCTGGAATTCGATCTCGTAACGGCCGCGCGTCATTACGGCGAAGAGGCCGTACTGGTTGGCGATGCGGAACGGGCTGAGCAGGGAAACAGGGAGCGTGGGTCCAGGAACATGGCCGAGCGGGAGGCCGATGAGCTGGACGGTGGTGACGTAGGCGACCCAGGTGAGAAAGACGGCGGACGTGGCGAGGCCGAAATTATGCCAGAAGGTTTTGAGGGTGCGACCCGCGTTTGTGGTCTCCCACCCTTTCGGCGAAAAACGCCGAAAGGATGGGGCACGGGTGGTTTCTCGGGTAAGGGTGGTATCTGGCGCACGGGCGGTTTCGGCGGCGAGATGCTCGGGATCGGGTATCTTGCGGATTTCTTCGGCTGGGCCGAGATCGGCGCTGGCTACATTTGCTTCTCCCACGGCGAGGATCGAGAGGGGCATTTCTTCGAATAACCGAAGTTCCGTCAGCGGTTCCGGCTCCGGCGGGCGGAGGCGTGCGGGCACGAATCGGCGAAGGAATTTGTCGTCGAGCAGAAGGAAGCCGAGCGCGAGGACGAGGTAATTGAGGAAGGCGTAATTGGCGGTGAGGATGACGACAATCTCCCACGGCGTGACGATGAAGAAGCAGATGATGCGCACACGGCGGGGGAAGAAGAGCATGAAGACGAGACCGAGCTCAAGGACCAGCGTGGCGCCTACAGTGAAAGCGTGAAAGCCGTGCGGCAGGTGTTCGGCATACCAGCCGATCCAGGTGGGCAGCGGGCCGTTCTGGTAGTACTCATCCATGGCGGTGAAGTTGCGCCACTCGATGTCGCCGCTGAGCAGCTTGACCAGGCCGGATTCGAAGTAGATGCGGAACCACTCCCACTGGAGCAGCCAAAGGCTCATGCGCGAAGGCGGGTGCGAGGCGCCCCAGCCGGGATTGATGCCGGGCGGCGTGAAGAAGAGCGCGATGAAGCCGGCTTCAAGCAGCATGCCGTCCGATTGGTAATCGGAAAAGACGCTGGAGGCGCCGACGAAGGAGAGAAAACAGAGAAAGCAGAGGAAGAAAGTGAGGCGCGGCCAGAGGTTGAAGAACGCGATTACGGAGGCGATGAGGCCGATCCAGGTGACGGTCATCATCATGCCGTTGCTGGTTGAGATCCAATAGAGCGAGGGCGCAAACCAGAAGCGCAGATGTCCCAGTTCTTCTGCGACAGCGGAGAGATATTCATGTGCCGGCAGAATGCCCTGAGGGCCGATGAGGCCTTTGATCTGGACAAGGAGCGAATAGAAGGCCGAAAAGTAAATTAACGCGAGGGCGCGCAGAAAGATCCAACGCGGGATGAGACGATCGCCGAGGCCCCATCGTTTTGCGCCTGCCAGGCCGTGTTGACGCGGGTCTTTTCTGGGTGTCGGTCCTGAGCCGAACAACCAGTGGATAAGATCTCCACGGCGCGCACCTGCTTGCGTGGATTCCGAAGCCGCTCGGTCGCGCTCAGCCATGGCAACCAGATTACAACGGGGCAACCAGATTACAACGGGCTCTATATCGGGTAGAGGCGATCAGGCATATGGCGCGGGTAGCCCGAGCGTTCTGCGGTGGGCGCGCATGACGTCTGCCTGGTCGGTCAGGATGCGTAGATCCGAGCGTGGCTGAGCGCGGCAGGGCAAGATGTAGCCGGCGGCACGGTCCTGGTCGAAGTATTGGTCGGGGTGGTCGTGCTCTACGGAGCCTGAGAGCAGCCTGGCGGCACAGCTCAGGCAGCGGCCCTGGTGGCACATGGCGGGTAGATCAATATCGTGACGCGCGGCCGCATCCCAGATGTATTCGTCTTCATCGCAGGTCAGGGAGCGGAGACCCTCCGGGGTTTCGAGGACGATTTGGAATGTCTGTGTTCCCGCCATGGACTCGGGCGCCACACCTTCGGGCTTCTTAGCATGGGAGATTCTGCGCGGGTCAGTTTGGATGCGCATTCCCTCAGGGGCTAAAGCCCAGCGCATTTTTCGATGTTTAATGTACGGGCTGAAGCCCGTACCCTTCAAAACTTCGAAGCTGACCTAATATCAAATTTCAAACTTGCCGCACACGACTGGTGATTTCTCCGTCCCTAGAAAAGCTCCCCTCAGGGGCTGAAGCCCCATCTCGTTTGGGGCGCTCATGTGGCACGACTAAAGTCGTGCCCTTTCAAAACGCTAAAACCTGAGACACGGCTGCCGCCGGTTACGGGTTGTAGAGCTGACGGTTCTTGCTGTACGGGGCGTCGCCCGGCGTGCCGCGGCGGAAATGGCCGGAGGGGATGGATTTGCCGTCGCGCTCGTGGGCGAGCAGTTCGATGAACCATGCCTCGTGCTCGACCTCCTCGTTGAGGATGCGCGCGGCCATGTCGTAGGTGCGCGGGTCCTTGCCGAAGGTCATGTCGCAGACCTCGCTCCAACTGCGGATGGCGCATCGTTCGGACTCGAGCAGCAGGGTGAGGATGTTGACTGCTGTGGGCGGGTCGGGCAGTTTGGCGGCGCGGCAACCGGCCTGATTGTGGAACTCGCAGAGATCGTTGGGCAGATCGCCGCCCAGCTCGTAGATGCGCGGCACGATCAGCTCCCAGTGCGCCCGGTCCTCCAGGCGCGCGTCCTCGCAGATCTCCTTGTAATCCTCGTAACCGGCCAGGTGCATGCGCAGGATGGTGTAGTAGTAATAGGTGCTGCTGAACTCGGCGGCGGCGTTGGCCACCAGCTTGCGGATCAGCTCCTCGACGTTCACGCCGCGGGCGCGGATCTCCTCCACCCCCACCCGTCCGGCGAGGTCCCCGTACCCGATCTTTTTGGCTTCAGGCTTGTTGGCATCCGGCATCGTGAACTCCCTTGCGACAGAGCACTTGGATGCCGTGACGCCACTCCTC
>JASIJX010000430.1 GCA_030049955.1 Acidobacteriaceae bacterium | reverse complement strand
TTTTGATTTCTTATGAATCCAAATGACCAGCATTCAATCCTCTTGGAGGAACTGAGCACCATCGAGATTCAGAAATTGCTCGCCGATGGGTACCAAACGGTTATAGTCCCTTTGGGCGCCGTCGAGCAGCACGGGCCGGCGCTCCCCTTGCTGGTTGATAACGAACATGGTTTACAAACTGCGCTGCGTGCAGCCCGCATTTTGGGTCAAACACTTGTGGGCCCTGTAGTGACACTGGGCTATTCACCTGAGCACGCCAGTTTTCCAGGTACGGTTTCTCTATCGAAATCTACTTTTGCTGGACTTCTTCGCGATATTGCAGAAAGCCACGCTCGTTCAGGATTCCGGTTGGTGTATTTCTGGATTGCCCACGGAGGGAACAATTCAGTTCTGCAAGAAACCCTACCTGTTCTGGAATCAAAATGGCCAGGTTGCCATGTGACTGGATTGAGGGATCTTGAGGGATATATTGCCAGCACCTGGAATCGTGCGCCATTGGAAAAAGGTATTCCGCTCTCAATATCAGGCTCGCATGCGGGCGAATTCGAGACTTCGATGATGTTAGCGTCTCGTCCGGATTTGGTTCGACTGGAAAAGGCCGAAGCGGGTAATCTCGCCCCTTATGAGGTCCTTGCTCCACTCATCACGAGCGAAGGGATCTCATCTGTTTCAAAAAATGGTGTGCTGGGTGATCAGGCTCCTGCAAACGCCGAGCGCGGTGAGTTCTATTTGGACGTGTTGGCCGCTTATCTGGCTGCAGACCTTGAACATGTCCGGCGGCGGATCACGAAAGAATAGCGTTCGCAAACAACAGATTTTTGAGGTTGCCCTTTGCCCATGACAGATGTCGAGGTCAAGACTATTGACTCTGCGATAGGAAAAGGAGGCGACGAGATGCGTTTTTGCGGCCAAACCGCGATCGTGACGGGAGGAGCATCTGGCATTGGTAAAGCAATCGTTAAGGCGCTTGCTAGCGAAGGCGCTTCTATTGTGTTGATGGATGTTGCAGAGGCCTCAGGGAACGCTGTAGCTGCGGAACTCAAGAACAACTGTTACTTTTTCCGTGGCGATGTCGCGGACGAAGGGCATTGCGCGGCGTGCGTGAATACCGCCGAACAGCGTTTTGGGCCTGTGTCAATTCTGATCAACAATGCTGTTTGTCCTTTGTTTCGCTCAATTGAGGCGACGAGCCAGGAGTGGAAACAGATTCTTGATGTCAATGTTATTGGTGCCTCATTGATGTCCCGTTATGCTGTCGATTCAATGAAAAGGGCAGGAAACGGGGCTATCGTCAACATAAGTTCGATCAGTGGAATAATCGCGCAGGCAGGAACGATGACCTACAACACTACCAAAGCTGCTTTGCTCGGAATGACCCGCTGTATGGCGCTTGATCTGGGTAGGTTCAACATCCGGGTAAATGCGGTTTGTCCGGGATATACGTTGACTCCAGCTTTCGATTTTTATGTGGAGCAATCCGGCCGGAATCGCGAAGACGTAGTGCGTGAGCTTGCCGACCAAACTATGCTGGGGCGCCTTGCTACGCCTGAGGACATTGCACGATGTGTACTGTTTCTGTGTTCTTCAGACGCCACATATGTCACAGGGACACACCTGATGGCCGATGGCGGCCTGACAGCCCGGTGAATTCGAAAATGCCGAAACTAAATTTGCGTACGATCATCGATCAACGCTGCCAGATGGTTGCGATCCAAGGTGAGATGTTCTTCAAGCCGTTGCAAAAGTTCTTCGACGCGATTGCGAAGATGGTCGCGCATTGCTGCATCGGCACCGCTTTCAGAGTCCTGACAGAGGGCAGCGGCGAGAGTTTGATGCCAATGCGGCGGCAAGGCTGGGGACGCCGAAATCGAGTGTTCATAGAACCAGTTGAAAACGAGAATTTGGTTCTTCTCCACCGCTTGGAAAAGAAAGGGAATATGGGTTCCAGACGCAATGCGAAGGTGGAATGCCATGTGAGCGGAGCGCCAGCGATAAAGAGCCTCGGGTTCCACGCGGGGAACAGCCGTCGTTGCTTCATGCAGGGAGTCCAGTTCGGCGCCCAGGCTGCGAAGCTCCTGACGCTCAGCTCCACTTGCGTTACGTGCGAAGAGTCGTGCGGCTTGCGTCTCCAAGCCTTCGCGAACGGCCCAAAAACCACGGATATCCAAGGGGGTTGGGATTCTTACTCGAGTGCCGACGCGGGGAATATTTTCGATAAGGTACTCGCTTTGCAAGAGCCCAAGAGCATCATTAACAGGCACCATGCTCATCCCAAGCTCGTTTGCAAGTTCTCTACGCGAAATTTCGCTACCAATCCGATAGATGCCGCGGAATATCCTCTCACGAATAACCTGATATGCGCGACTGGCTAACGATTGATCCCGGTTCGCGCGAGAGCTGCTATTGTCAGTCATCTTCATTACCATAACACAATAACGAAAGCGATCAAAGGTTCATATGAAGATCACAAAAATTGAAGTTGCGCGTGTAGAGCAGTCGATATGGGGCTCGTTTTGGGAAATCCAGCGCGGAGCCTCATCGGCGAACCCTATGTCCCGATATAACGACCACGGCAAGTCGTTAGACAGCTGGAGTTGGCCTCAGGCAACCATGCTGGTAAGAATTGAGTGCGAATCAGGCCACAGCGGCATTGGCTGGGCTGAAGATGGAGTAGGGGCTGCCTCCAATATTCTCGAACGGCATTTGCAAAGATTCGTGCTCGGCGCTAGCGTTTGGCAAATCAACGTAATTTGGGATCAGATGTTCCGCGCCTCTATCCCATACGGTCGGAAGGGAGCAGCCATACAAGCTATTAGTGCCATAGATATTGCGCTGTGGGATCTGAACGGAAAACTCCTAAACCAGCCGGTCTATACACTGCTCGGAGGTCCGGTTCGCAAAACAATTCCGACCTATGCAAGTCATTTGCATCCAGTTGAGATGGAAAAATTTATTGCAGAAGCTCAGGCATACGTTGCGCAGGGATACCGTGCCATGAAGATGCGGATGCCAGGTACTCCCAAAGATGGCCTCGAAGGTATCCGGAAGAATAGTGAGCGGGTTAAGGCAGTGCGGGAAGCGATTGGATACGACATTGATGTGATGGTTGACGCTTATATGGGGTGGGACCTTCCATTTGCCTTAGAGATGGCGAAAGCCCTCGA
Source organism: Acidobacteriaceae bacterium (assembly GCA_030049955.1). Next base: position 4,688 of record JASIJX010000430.1, on the reverse strand, counting down.
ACCGTACCGAGTCCGCTGGATCGAAGAGCCATTTCTTCCGGATGAGATAGAACTCTATGCGGAGCTTCGGAAGAAGAGCGGAATTGCTATCGCGGCAGGCGAACACGAGTTTACTCGCTACGGATTCGCCCAGCTGCTTGATCGCCGTGCCTTGGACATCCTTCAACCCGATGTGCATCGCGTCGGTGGAATCACAGAAATGCGTCGAATCGCAACTTTGGCGGAGGCTGCCGGACTAGAATTGATTCCTCACACATTCAGCGCTCCCGTGGTTCATTTTGCAGCTTCCAACTTTAGCTGCTCTATGCTGGAAGCCTTAACCATTCCCGTTTGGGCCGATCCCGTAGCACAGTCAGCGCCGCTCCTGTTCGGCGAGTCCGGCGTAATCGCAGGCGAGGTTAACTTATCTAATTTGCCCGGGCTGGGAATCACAGTCAACGTGAATCAATCCCCACTGCTTGCACATTGGAATAATTAGCCTAACTCGCAAACTCGCGCCATCGGAACCTTTAGGCGGCACAGGGGGAATATGGATTTGGGATGGAAGGTAGGACGTCGGCATATCAAGTTATTTGTGCTGAATATGGCATTAAAGAGTGTTTTCCTTGTTGCTGCTGCAATCGCGACTGGCTCTTATGCAGGTTGTGTCTTCGGTCAGGCTCGACCAGATGCAGCCTGCACGCCTCGCACCTGCGCCTACCTTGACCCTTCGCTTTCCCCGGAAGCTCGTGCCACAGACCTTGTCGGGCGCATGACACTGGAAGAGAAGGTGGCGCAGACGATGGACCGTGGACAAGCGGCAATTCCCCGGCTGGGCGTACCGAAATATGCATGGAACAACGAGGCTCTTCACGGAGTTGCTTTCGATGGTGTCGCGACAACCTTCCCGCAGGCAATTGCGCTGGCTGCCACATGGGATCCAGCGCTTATGAAACAGGTCAGTGCGGCGATTGCCATCGAAGGGCGTGCCAAGTACAACGATTCTCAGCGCAAAGGTGAGAACGATTTTTACACCGGCATTACATTTTGGGCGCCCAACGTCAACATCTTTCGCGATCCTCGCTGGGGCAGAGGCCAGGAGACATATGGAGAGGATCCATATCTGGCCAGTCAGATGGCGGTGAATTTTGTGCAAGGGCTGCAAGGCGACGATCCAAAGTATCTGATGGCAGTTGCAACGCCGAAGCACTTTGCTGTACACAGTGGACCCGAGCCGTTGCGGCACACCTTCAACGTAGATGTTTCTCCTCACGATCTCGAAGATACCTACTTGCCTGCTTTTCGCGCAGCTGTGGTTGAAGGCCACGCACAGTCCGTGATGTGTGCCTACAATGCCGTAGATGGCACGCCTGCTTGCGCTAGCGACTTGCTGCTGAAGGACGTTTTGCGTAACTCATGGCACTTCCAGGGTTATGTAGTATCCGATTGCGACGCAATAAGCGATGTGGCGCATGGGCATCATTTCACCCCGGACGTTATGCACGCCGCTGCCGCCACAATACTTGCAGGTGACGATCTGAATTGTGGCGACAGCTACCGGTCACTTGTGAGTGCCGTACGGCAAGGTCTGCTCAAAGAAAGCGATCTTGACCGTTCCGTAATTCGATTGATGACGACGCGCATCCGGCTTGGCATGTTTGATCCGCCTGATCGCGTTCCATTCAACCGGATCACGTTGGCTGAGGTGGATTCGCCGAAGAATCGGCAACTGGCACTTGCTGCAGCCAAGGAATCGATTGTGCTGCTCAAAAATCGCGCCGACGTGCTGCCGCTTCAGGCTCCAAGGCGCATTGCGGTGGTCGGACCTACGGCGGAGATAATCGAGGACGTCGAAGGCAATTACAGCGCCACAGCTCCTCGGCCGGTGTTGCCCCTCGCTGGAATCAGAAAGCAGTTCAATCATTCGTCGGTCACCTATGCGGCCGGATCGGTTCTGGTGGACGGACTTCCGTCGACAGTCCCCTCCAGCGCCTTGCATCAGGGTGGAGGCTCGCCCCAGGTTGGCTTACGCGGGGAGTACTTCGATAACCTGACGTGGAGTGGCCAACCAAATTTCGTACGGAATGACCCGAATATCAGCTTCGACTGGAACGGCGCTGCTCCCGCACCAGGTGTTCCGGCAAACCACTTCACCGTCCGTTGGACCGGAATTCTGCAGCCTCCGGGACCGGGAAGCTACACCTTCTCATTTCGCGGCATCATTCCAGCCAAGAAAGCGCAGGATACAGGTTCGACCAATCAGAAATCCGAACCCGTGGGAAACTTCTGCCGTATCTATATTGATGGCAACCTCGTAGTCGATACCGAAGATGGCAAGCTCGCTGCTTCCCTGAACTTCAGAGACGCAAAACCGCACACGCTCCGCATCGATTATCGTCGCACTGAAGAGCGGCGGACCGGGCCGAATCGGCACGTGAGCTTTGACTGGCTTCCGCCAGCTCAGCCTCTCCTGGATGAGGCGGTGAATGAAGCACGCAATGCCGATGCCATTGTCGCCTTCGTGGGACTGTCGCCCGATCTTGAGGGCGAAGAGATGAAGGTGGATCTCGATGGTTTCTCCGGCGGTGATCGCACCAGCATCGATTTGCCTGCTGCTCAAAAACGGCTGCTCGAAGCGCTGAAAACCACCGGCAGGCCGCTCATCGTGGTGCTTACTTCCGGCAGTGCACTTGCAGTGAACTGGGCCAATCAACACGCCGACGCTGTTCTGGAAGCATGGTACGGAGGAGAGGAAGCCGGAACGGCAATTGCCGAAACACTTGCCGGGGAGAACAATCCTTCTGGCCGTCTGCCGGTCACTTTCTACCGCGATACAAAGGACCTGCCTCCTTTCGAGGACTACTCGATGCAAAACCGCACGTACCGTTATTTCAACGGGCAAGTTTTGTACCCTTTCGGATATGGTCTGAGCTACTCCAGCTTTCATTACCAACGGCCGGAGTTGGCGCGAGCGTCGATCGCTGCGGGGGATTCTGCCTCGATTTGCGTGACGGTTACGAACACCACCCGTCGCGCAGCCGACGAAGTTGCGGAGGTCTACGTGAAAGCGCCCGACTCGCCCGCCGGCGAGCATCCGTTCCTGGCAGCGTTCCAACGCGTACATCTGGCGGCTCATCAGTCAAGGCGCATCACCATTCCGATTGCAGCCCGGCAATTAAGCCGGGTCGATGAGAGCGGTAACCGCAAGATAGTTCCTGGTAAGTATATTGTGAGCATCGCGGGCGGGCAGCCGGCATTCGCGCAGGGTGTCACTGCCGTATTGACGGTGGAGGGATTAAAAGAGCTGGAGAAATAGGATTCCGGTACCGGCAAGAGATCGCGCATAGCGGATTGCACGCTTTTTCCCAAGGACATCCAACCGTTACCGCAGCGTAATGAAGAGACACACAATTGTGCAGCGTTTCTATGGCGGTGTTCCTAGCAGCGGGCTAGCGATGCTCCATAGAACACTTACGACGGAACGCGCGTATCGAAGTCATCAAAGATTGTTCCATGATGGGACTAATACTATGCAATTGAATCGACCGCTTTTAGTCACAGCGCGGCTGATACTTCTAGCCACGACTGCTCTGTTGAGCACAGCGTCAGTTTTGAGCGGACAGAGCAGAGAGTTTGCTCGCGCGTCCGCTGGAATCCGGATTGCACCGGGTGATACGCCACTCAACTTGATCGAAACACCAGGCGGAGTACTGGTAAGTACAAATTCTCCCTATCGATCACCCTATCTGCTGGCATACAACGAAGTACAGCACACAGTTGTAGACAAGCTCCAGCTTCCAGCCTTATGGTACGGGCTGGACTATCAGGTTTCCCACAAGCTGCTTCTGGCTGCAGCCGGCTCTCACTCCGTCTGGGCCATTCCCTTCGCGAACGGCGTCTTCGGAAAGCCGCGAGAAATCGTTCTTCCACCATGCGATGTCACGGCCGGCGTGGCCGTCGATAGCGATCGCACGGCGCTCGTATCTTGCAATGAGAGTCACCAGATCGTTCGCTTCGACTTCATAAGCGGTAACATTTTGGGAACAGTGAAGACGGGCGAATACCCTTATGCGATTCGACGAATATCCTCTGGGCTCTTTGCAGTGGCGAACTGGGGACAGGCGTCCGTATCCATACTTCGTGTAGCCGGTCTGAAAGTCCTGGCCACAATCCCGGTCGGTAGCCATCCCGCGGACCTTCGCATGCTTACGCATAACGGCCCGTTGCTCGTGGCTTGCTCGGATTCTGATTTGATTTCGATCATCGATATTCACACCTGGAAGGAGATACGCCGAGTCGATGTGCGTATCCCGGGCTTGCCTCTCGGAGGCGCGCAACTAAGCTCCCTGACGATCGACCGCATAGGGCACCGACTTTTCGCCGCCTTGGCTGCGGTCAATGCCGTTGCCATGTTTAACATTGCAAAAGACGATGATTCCCCGGAATCAACTTTTAACCTCGAGGGTCTGATTCCGGTAGGAGCGTACCCTTCAAGCATCCTCTATTCCACGCGAAACCAGGCGCTTTACATCGCAGATGGCCGTAATCTCGTTCTCGGTCCAAGTTCCCCCAAAATCCCCGACTATCTTAACCATCCGGGGCAGCGACCCTACCCATCTGATTCCGGCGCGAAGCTCGATTATGTTGGATATCTGCGCGGCGGCTCACTTGAGATGATCGACTGCGCCAATCTGCAGCAACAGCGTACA
>JASIJX010000429.1 GCA_030049955.1 Acidobacteriaceae bacterium | reverse complement strand
GACATTACGGAAGACGGGAAGTATTTCAGCGGCTACGATCATGCGGTTCATAGTGCCGAGGGCCACGACTTCTACGTCGATGATGGCATCTGGGATACATACCGGTCATTGCATCCCCTGCAAATGTTGCTCGATGCGCGCCAGCAGGAGGACATGATTCGCTCCTATATCCGCATGTATCAGCAGAGCGGCTGGATGCCTTCGTTCCCTTCTGTGGCGGGTGAACAGGCGGTGATGATCGGCCACCACGCGGCCGCCTTTATTTTGGACGCATATGCGAAAGGATATCGCGACTTTGATGTTGCTGAGGCCTATGCTGGCCTACGCAAGAACGCCACCGAGGCAACGATGCTGCCCTGGAGCCGTGGCTCGCTGACCAATCTCGACCATGTTTACTTCGACAAGGGCTTCTTTCCGGCGCTCGCATATGGAGAAAAAGAGACCGACCCGCAGGTAACTCCTGAGAGGCGCCAGTCTGTATCTGTCACGCTGGAAAACAGCTACGACGATTGGTGTGTGGCGCAGCTGGCGAAGGCTCTTGAGAAGAAAGAGGACGCAAAGTATTTCACCAAGCTGGCGCACAATTACCAGAATGTATTCAACCCAGCCATCGATTTCATGGCTCCCAAGAGTGCTGACGGCGAATGGGTGAGCCACTTCGATCCAAAGCTAGGCGGCGGACAAGGTGGTCGCGATTATTTCACAGAAGTCAATTCGTGGCTATACACGTTCAATGTGCAGCATGATGTGGCGGGGCTTATTCGACTGATGGGCGGCCGCGAAGCGTTCAACGCCAAACTCGATCAATTATTCGTAGAACAATATGGGACGTCGAAGTTCCATTTCCTTGACCAGTTTCCTGACGCGACCGGTCTGGTGGGCCAGTACGCGCAGGGCAATGAGCCAAGCTTCCACATCCCATACCTGTACGACTTTTCCGGACAACCGTGGAAAACGCAGTACCGCGTTCGCCAATTGATGGATGTGTGGTACGGCGATGGTCCGCTGGGTCTCTCCGGCGATGACGACGGCGGTGCCTTGTCGTCCTGGTATGTGTTGAGCGCGATGGGATTCTATCCAGTGTGCCCGGGCAGCCCGGTGTACGAAATCGGCAGCCCGATCTTTGCCAGGACCACGATTCGCATGGGGAACGGCAAGCTGTTCACGATCGTTGCGAATCATGTTTCCGCGCGCAATAAGTACATCCAATCAGCTCAACTTAACGGCAGGCCGCTCGATCAGGCGTGGTTCCGTCACGCGGATATTGCTGATGGAGGGACACTGATCCTGGAAATGGCAGACCATCCCAATCTGCAATGGGGCAGCTCGCCGCAAGAGGCGCCACCCTCAATGAGTGCAGTGAATCCGATGGCCTCGGGAGCGGAATAATGGATGTACCTGCGAGCAACGACGTGAATGAGCAGGAATTGAAGCGGCGCGGTGCAACTCTTCAGTCTCGCCGAAACCTGCTGGCTATGGGGACGGCGGCCGGTCTCACTGGTTTTTTTGGAGTGCCTTCGGCGTTGGCTGACCCCATTACCACGGAGCAATTGGCGCCTTATGTAACTAATGTGAAACCTTTCGGCGCACGCGGAAACGGGACCGACGACGAGACGGCCGCATTTCAGCGGGCTCTCGATGCCGCACATCGCGCAGGCGGAGGCATGGTCTATGCACCGCCGGGGCGCTATTTATTTCGCGGAGTTCTCAACATTCCTGAAGGCGTGACGTTGCGTGGATCGTTCTGCTGCGTGCCATCGCATACAGGAATGCGCGACGAGGGTCAACCCAAGCCTGGCGACGATGGCACAGTGTTGCTGGTGACCGCAGGCCACGGCAACGAAGATGGAGAGCCGTTCATCACGCTGAACACGAACAGCTCCCTCGCGGGATTGACAATCTATTATCCAGAGCAATTGACAGATGCGGCGCCAATCGCGTATCCATGGTCGATCGCTATGCGGGGCAAGAATCCGGCAGCATTTGATCTGGAGCTGCTTAATCCTTATCAGGGAATCGATGCTAGTCGCAATGAACGGCACAACGTAAGAAACATCTGCGGACAGCCCCTGCGGCGTGGAATCTTGGTCGACTCAATCTATGACATCGGCCGCATCGAGAATGTTCATTTCAATCCCTGGTGGAATGGACATGACCGCGTATATCGATGGCAGACAGAGAATGGAGAAGCCTTTGTCTTCGGTCGCGCAGATTGGGAATATGTCCTGAATACCTTCTGCTTCGGATATCACGTCGGCTATAAGTTCGTGCATACGGGAACGGGCGAATGTAATGGAAACTTCCTGGGCATCGGCGCCGACGATTGCAATCGTGCTGTTCTTGTGGAACAGAGCGCGCCCTACGGACTCCTCATTACGAATGGCGAATTCACTTCGTTTCACGGCGATGATCCCACTATGGTTGAAGTGCTTGAGACCAACAAGGGGGTGGTACGCTTCAGCAACAGTGCTTTCTGGGGCCCCTGCAACCAGATTGCACGGATCGCAGGTCAGGGCACAGTCGGTTTCAGTGACTGCACCTTTGTGGAGTGGCGAAAGGATCGCGCTGCGATTCAGGCTTCCTCTGGCAGTTTGCTGATTCGTGGCTGTGAGTTCCGCCAGAACCAGCCGCACATCTCTCTCGGTGAAAGCGTGGATCGGGCAGTCATCACGGGCAACATTTTCGCCGGGCCGGCCCAGATCAAGAACACAGCTACAAAAGATGTGCAGATCGGATTGAATGCCGCGCTTTGAGCGCATAGCACGAATTTCAATCGCAAGCTTTCCTCCGTAGTAAGCAAGTTGTCAAGGATGGGCGATGAAGATCGAGGGCATGAAGCTAAACAAGATCGCCGCTCTTGCACTTCTTATCTTTGTTTTTGCCGCAACGACAGCTTGCGCTCAGGTTGATCAGGGAAAGACGACTGCCTGGCGTGATGGAAGCTTCCGCGTCAATGCGGAGGGCGTTATCAGCCGCTCCGACATTGTTCTCGGCAGGCCCAACGCGCAGGCCAAGGAGGCGATGCCCCTCGGCAATGGCAGTCTCGGCGTCGCCGTTTGGTCGGCTGAGGGGTTTACCGCACAGTTGAATCGAGCTGACACGCTGCCTGACCGTTTATCTCCTGGACAGGTTGTAATTTCTGGCTTGTCTTTCCTGACCGGTGCAGCAGACTACACTGGCCGCCTCGATCTGTACGACGGTGAGTTCCGCGAACAGGGTGACGGAATGACTGCGGTTGCCTACGTACAACCGGATACGGACACACTTGTGATTGAAGTAACCGGTGCGAAGCCCGACAAACCTCAAACTGCCATCCTGAGATTGTGGCCGCCTCGTAGCCCCCACGCGATTGTGAACGACTCCGTTGGCGTACTTTCCGAAGCGTGGATCGATGACAAGAATCCCGAATCGTCCGGCCGTCCCTTCGGATCGCTTTCGGCGATTACGGCGGAAGGTCGCAGCGTGTCTGCAAGAATTATTGATTCGCGTACGATCTCGATTTCTTTCCAGCCATATCCTGACGGCCATTTTCGCGTTCTGGTTGTCGCTCCGCACTTTGACGGTAGAGAGGACATGTTCAGCATCGTCCGCCACGCGCTTACGGGGGTGAAGCCTGAAACACACAGAATCTGGTGGCATCAGTTTTGGAGTCGCGCTGCGCTTATCAAAGTGCATTCTGCTGACGGAGTGGGCGACTACATGGAGAATCTCCGCGATATTTACCTATTCTCCGCTGCTGCGGAACGCGGAGTAGAGTATCCAGGCTCCCAGGCGGGCGTTGCAGACATGTTGTCATCGGCGCGCGATGCACATCGTTGGGATTCATCCTCGTTTTGGCATTGGAACCTTCGCATGCAAGTCGCGGCGAATATCGGTGCCGGGCTTCCGGGGTTGAATGCTCCGTATTTCAACCTCTACCGCGAAAACCTGCCAAGCATAGAGGACTGGACAAGGAAACACATGAATGGCCGACCGGGTGCTTGCGTACCGGAAACAATGCGATTCAATGGCCGCGGAATCGAATACGAATCGAGTTGGGCTCCGATCAGCATCGGCAGAGATTGTGATGCAGATTTTCATCCCTACTACAATGCGCGCACGCTTTCGACTGGTGCGGAAGTTTCACTGTGGATATGGCAACAGTATCTAGCGACGAATGATCGTGCATTCCTGGCAGCCAACTATCCCGTGATGTCCGCCTCAGCACGTTTCCTGCTTGCGTACCAGAAGATCGGACCCGACGGCCTGTTGCACACGAGCCCATCCAATGCGCACGAAACGCAGTGGGATGTTACGGACCCCACCACAGACATCTCCGCGGCCGAGGCGCTCTATCCTGCGACAATTCAAGCCGCCGAGTTACTGGGCAAGGACCGCGATCTGATCCGAGAGTTACAACATGCGATTCCTAAGATACCGCCACTACCGCGCACGCAAGTGACGGGCGCTAAAACATTGCTTTCTGCGGCAGATGATGCTGCCGGCGAAGATGTGATTGCGGAATCGTATCTTCCTGCTGCCAAGAATCACAACGCGGAGAATATAGGTCTCGAACCTGTGTGGCCGTATGGCATCATCGGCGACACCTCTCCGCTGTTCCCACTGGCAAGACGTACCTATGAGAATCGTTTGTTTAAATGTGTAGCGGACTGGAGCTTTGATCCCATTCAAGCAGCGCGGCTACACCTCGGCAGCGAGGTGGGTTCCACTCTGCGTATCATCACCGAGCGTTCACAGCATACTGCGAATGGTTTTGCCAACTGGGACCGCGAATACGGCGAGTTTTACATCGAGGAGACAGGAATTGTTGCTGATGCGCTGCAGGAAGCTTTGGTGCAGGATTACGACGGAGTGATCCGGGTTGCGCCCGCCATTCCTCCGGGGTGGGATGCCGATGGCAGTGTCTTTGTGCGCGGAAAGACGAAGGTGGATGTCGAAGTGCACGACGGCGAAGTGACCACGGTAGCGATCGAGGCTGGGACTGCAGCGCCGCTGCGCGTCCGCAACCCCTGGCCAGGTCAGTCGGTCGATGTAGTCGCTGGTTCTACCGGAATGAAAGTGGTTAGCGGCAACTCAGCCCATGAAATACGCTTTCTGGCCACGGCCGGAACCAAATACGTAATCCAGAAACACGACGCGCCCGTATCGGCGGTTCCCTTTGCTCCTGTGAGCGGGACTGCTGCGCAGGAAGCAAAAAAACTTGGATCTGTGCAGATCGGCCTTTTTCGAGCTGAAGCTAAGTAAGCATGGCAATCAGAATCCGGTGAGCTTGGCGCGAGGACGAGAATGAAGTATCTGCGGAGATGCGAGGCGGGTGTGTTCTGCCTGGCAACGGCGTTGGCTCTCTTTACCGTGTCCGTCCATGCGCAAACCGTATCGTGGGTCGGGACCTGGGCGACCGCGCCGATGCATGGAGATGCCGATGCGCACCTTACCGGAACAACGCTACGCCAGATTGTGCACACCAGCGTCGCCGGCGATCAATTACGGATTGAAATTTCGAATCTGTTTGGCGACCATCCCCTTCACATCGAGGACTCACACGTAGCTCTTCACGGGACAGGCTCCTCGATTGTGGCTGGTTCGGATCACCAGATTTGTTTTGGCGGCCAGACTTCAGTTGTCATTGCGCCTGGTTCAAAAATTCGTAGCGATGCAGTCGCGATGGTCCTACCTGCTCTCGCCGATCTGGCTGTGAGCTTCTATGTTTCATCGCAATCCGGACCAATTACGTATCATCCCGCAGCGCACCAAACCAATTACATCGCAGCCGGCGATACCGGTCCGCAATCGAACCTTCCCGACGCAAAGCGGACCGGAAGCATCTATTTCCTGACCAACGTGGATGTTCGCGGCCGCAGTGCAACCGGAGCGGTTGTGACGTTGGGAGCCTCGATTACTGAAGGCTACTCGGCAACGGACAACACTCCGAACCGCTGGCCCGATGTTCTTGCACAAAGGCTGGCTCGAATGGGAATTGGTGTATTGAACGAAGGAATAAGCGGAAACCGCCTGTTGGTAGACGGCGCTGGACCTAGTGCGGAGAACCGGTTTGAACGAGATGTTCTCGATCAACCGGGTGTGAACTGGGTTATCTTCTCAGACGATCCGCTCAATGATCTTGGATCGACTCGACCTGGTCCGTCTGTGGCCGAATTGATTGCAGCCACGCAACGGCTCATTGAGAGGGCTCATGCCAAACACATTCAGTTTTTCTGTTCCACACTGACACCCTACCAAGGGGCGAATTATTGGCGCCCTGAGGATGAAATCGCACGCGAGCAGTTCAATGCATTCGCCCGCGACCGCAGGAGTGGATGCGATGGCGTTGTCGACCAGGACACCGCAACACATGATCCCGCCAGACCTGCATGGTTTCTTCCTGCTTATGACAGTGGCGATCATCTTCACCCCAACGATGCAGGGCACAGGGCAATAGGGAACGCGGTGGATCTATCTCTGTTTTCCGAAGGTGGACCAGGTCGTGCCGCCGCTCCGTGAGGAGACGCCTGAGGATGCCACTGAGATGACCGGCGAGCAGCACGTCTTCAAAGACGAAATGAATAGGATGCCCGGCGATGTACTGAGAGGTGGCGCCGGTCAGAGGACTCGGACGGCGATGCAGCATGGCTCGGCACCTGGCCGGAACCGTCGGTGAAGTGCGGTGAAGATTCGCAGCTGAGAGACTAGCACGCGATATTTGCCCTCACGCAGTCGGCTACACCTGCAACGAGTGAATGAGCTGCCCATACAACGAGTGGATGAGAGATTACTGGGACTGAATCTTTTTATGTCGCTACTGTTAATCGCGCGCTGATGACACAAGTTCCCTTTTTTCAGTGCGATGGAGATACGTTAGAGGCGCATTTTAACGTTGCGGGAACGGGCAAAGCTGGGGGTAAAGTAGTAGCGGTTTTGGGCAGTCAACTGAAAGAGCGTTCTGGCGGTTGGCAAGGCTTTACCAGAAGCGGGGCTTGTTTCCGGCAGAGACCATCAATGCTGGATGGCGAATCTTGGAGTTGGGTTTCCGAAACAGGGAAATGTGAGGCTGAGACAAATCAGAAGTGCGAAATGTTGAGTGAGACCGAGTCAGCCTTTTGGTTCGATTCGGTGACAGGCTAACGGCCTGTTTTTAATCGCTTCATAGCAATGATTATTGCTTCGTGAGGTCCGAAGGAGAGATTAAGATGACGCAGCGAAAAAACTGGCTCATGTACTTGAGGCTGATGTTCCTTCTGCTATGCGGCACGAGCGTGTCGTGCTTTGCACAACTCGACCGTGGCACAATCGCAGGTGTCGTAACCGATCCCCAAAGCTCCGCAATATCGGGGGCCAAGGTAACCATTACGAATACAGCGACGGGCACCCAGAGCTTCACCGTTACAACCAGTGCCGGAGTTTATACGATCCCCGAGTTGCCTGCCGGCCAGTATTCCGTTACGGCCAACGCATCGGGCTTTAACACCCTGGTCCGCAACGGAATTACGGTTTCGGTGGGAGAGACGGCGAGCGTCGACCTGCAATTGGCTGTGGGGCAAGCCTCGGCAACCATCACGGTTACTGCCGATGCTCCACTGCTCCAGACCGATAGTGCCCAGATCAACTCCGAAGTCACCACGAGGGACCTCAATGAGCTCCCGATCAACATTAACGGCATCGGAGCTATTCGCGACCCGATGGGATTTGCTTCCTTGCTGCCGGGATCGATCGGAGGCGGGTGGAACGATATCCATGTCCAGGGCTCGCCGGCAACCACGTACCGCGTCTTTATGGACGGCCTGGACGACACCAATGCGACCAAGGGCGCCATCTCCGATGAGCAGCAGCCCTCGGTCGAGTCGCTTAGCGAAGAGTCCGTGATGATCAACGACTATTCCGCCCAATTTGGTGAGTCTGGGGGCGGAGTCTTCAACTACACCTCGAAGTCAGGGACCAACAAACTGCACGGGACGGCCTTCAACTACCTGGAAAATGAGGATTTGGACGCCGGACAGCCATTCAACTACACCTCGACCGGCCAAAACTTTCTCCCAGTGCAGCGGCAGCTTGATTTCGGCGTCTCTCTCGGCGGACCGGTGGAAATTCCTCACGCCTACCATGGCCGCGACAAGACCTTCTTCTTCTTCGCTTACGAGGAGTACCACAACACGCAAACCAATAACAACGGAACCATTACGGTTCCCACCCAAGCCTATCTCGCGGGTGACCTGAGCTCTAACTTGCTTGGCCCCATTAAAGATAACAATGGGAATCCAGTCGTGGATTGCCTTGGCCGGCAGCTGTACAACGGCGAGGTTTTCGACCCCACGACGACCAGACAGGCAACTTGCGTGCCTGGCTCCCCGCAAGCTGGCCAGTCCCTGCTTGTTCGCGACGGCTTTGGTACAGGCACCGGCGGGACGGGTGTCCCGACCAACTTCATTGGCGCGCCGAGCACGTGGGATCCGGTAGCCGTGGCTGCTCTTAAATACATGCCTACTCCCTCCGGGGCCACTGCGAACGCGCTGAACGGCAACTACCCCAATCTACAGCCGAACAACAAATACCAGTACCTGGCCAGCATCAAACTCGACCACTATATCGGCGAGAAGTGGCACTTCTCGGGTTACTATATGCACGAGATTGGGAACAAGGACAATGCGGACGATGGCATCAACACCATAGGAGGCTCGACCCGCTGGAACCACACCCCGGCTCCGCAGTTGTATCTGAATGCGAACTATACGGCCACGCCGAATCTTGTGCTTCACGCAGGATGGGACTGGACGCGCCACGATGCCCTGCAGGATGCTGCGGTGCAAAACTTCGATCAGACCACGCTTGGGTTGCCCTCATTGGCGAGTATGCCTGGCGGCGCTGCGAAAACCTTCCCGATTTTTTCGGGACTCACCGTCAACCATCAGGGCGTTCCGCAGTTGGGCATCAACAACGCGCCGTTTATTGACAACGACTGGTACGACACTGAATCCGCGATCTGGACCCACGGCCGCCACGTCTTCGAATTTGGTGGCGATTTCCGTCATCAACTCTGGGGCACTCACAACGACCTTTCGGACGGATCGTACGGTTTCAGCGGCAATGAGACCTCTGAACCGTCCGAAAATGGCCAAAATCTCTACGGAGCCAGCCTCGGCGATGGCTTTGCCAGCTTCGCACTTGGCCAGTTGGACGGCGCAAATATCGGGAACGATAACATCCAATGGTTTATCCGCATGGAGGGCTCGTTTTACGGCGAGGACACCTGGAAGCTGACAAATAAGCTCACGCTGAACCTTGGGCTGCGTTGGGATCTCGAGGGGATGCAGAAGGAACAACATCTGCGGGTAACCCAATTTAGTCCCACTGTCGTAAATCCGTCGGTCGGCGGCCTGTTGGGTGGAACCGAATACGAGGGCTATGGGCAAGGGCGTTGCGACTGCGTCTTCGAGCACTTCTATCCCTGGATGATTCAGCCTCGTATTGGCGCCAGCTATCAACTGACTCCAAAGACCGTGATCCATGCGGCAACCGGATTCTACTCCGGCCCCCAGCTCTTCATGAATGAAGAAGGCTATAGCAACCAGGGATTCGGCTTTAACGTGGTATACCTCACCAGTCCTTCGTACGGCATCAAGGCCGGTCAGCTTTCCAACGGCGTGCCGTTCACCGCGGCGGCCCTCACAGCCACCAACTTTAATCCGGGCGCTTTCCCGAACTCAGGTTCAACCAACTCGCCGCCAAGTTACATTGTTCCGAACAATGGGCGTACGCCACGCTTTTTGCAATCGACCCTTGGCGTTGAGCGCGAGATTATGAAGAACCTTACGGTCAACCTATCCCTTATTGACGACCGTGGTGTTTGGCTCAATTCCGACAACCTGACGAATACGACTAACGAATTAACTCCAACGATGCTGTCACAGAAATATGGGTTGGACGTTACCAACCCAGCCGACTATACCCTGCTCACGTCGCCGATCTCGTCCCCAAATGTGGCGGCGAGAGGCTTTAGTGCGCCGTATTCCACCTTCCCGTCCGGAGACACCTTGGCTCAGGCACTGCGGCCGTTCCCGCAATTCGGCGGCATCGGGGATATGTACGAGCACGATGGTAACTGGTGGTATGACGCTCTTCAGGTCAAGGTCACCAAGCGCATCAGCAACGGACTGTCGGGCGGCCTCGGTTATTCGTGGTCGAAGAATCTGGGGACTGTGGGAGCGACGTCTCCCACCTTCACCACTTCGATTGCGGCACAGGATCCCTCTCTCCCGCCGAAGAGCCAGAAGTCCTTTGAGAGCATCGACGAACCGCAGATGCTGAACTTCTACTTCAACTATGAAGTGCCGAGTTTCAGCTTTGACCAAAACGGCTGGAAGCACGCTGTCCTTACAGGCTGGACAGCCGACGGCAACTTCCATTACGCAAGCGGTTTTCCGCAACAGGTACCGGATACCTGGACGGCCAACTTGGATTCGGTGACTTTTGCTAACGCAACGACCGGCAACTTTCAAGTCTTTGCGAATCGCGTTCCTGGTCAGAAGCTCTTCCTGCAAAACGTCAATAATCACGGCTCGAATATTAACCTGCCGTTCTTGAATGCCAATGCTTGGGCGGCCCCCGCGCAAGGCACCTACTCCACGTCCAAGCCGTTCTACAACGATTACCGCCAGGCGAGACAGCCGGGCGAGCAATTGGGCTTCGGCAAGGTCATCCCGATCAAGGAAGACATGTCGTTCTCGCTTCGGTGCGACTTCTTCAATGTCTTTAACCGCTGGGTATATCCGGGCTTCAATAACACGTCCAACCCGGCCGCGACGGGATCCGGTAACCAACTTTTCGGCGTCATGGCAGGGAGTATCGCTAACGCCGGTGGCAACTATGCTCCCAGAAGCGGCGAGTTTGTCGCAAGATTCCAGTTCTAAGCGCCAACTCAGCTAAGAATTGCAACCGACAGGCCAGAGGATTTTATCTGGCCTGTTATTTTTAAAGGGAGTGTTCTTGGCAGACGGCAAGCAGGGCAATCGCGTCCAATGAGATTTGCAATTTCGCGACGAGACTTTATCGCAAGTTTGGCTGCATTAGGCACGGGAATGCTGAATTTGCGCGCGCAGCCGCTGCTCCGCAGTTTCTTAGAGGATGGCAAGCCGGGTCAATCCGCTGCTTCGCCGATTCTCTTCGAGAATGCAATTGACACTTCGAAGATCGATTTCGTATTGAAGAACAGTGTCAGTCCCCAGCGCTACTCGATAGAGACGATGACTGGCGGGGTTGCGGTCTTCGATTACAACAACGACGGGCTCCTGGATATCTTCTTTACGAACGGGGCTGAGATTCCGTCTTTGAAAAAGAGCAATCCCAGTTTCTACAACAGACTCTTTCGCAATAATGGAGACGGAAGCTTTACAGATGTCACCGAAGAGGCGGGTTTAGCCGGTGCTGGCTACTCGATGGGCGTGGCCACAGGCGATTATGACAATGACGGGTTTGTAGATCTCTATGTGGCCGGCTTCAACCGCAATCAACTCTTTCATAACAATGGGGACGGGACCTTCACTGATGTGACGGAAAGAGCAGGAGTCAGCGGGGTCATTCCGGGGCGGGGCAAACCGTGGTCCGTCGCAGCGGGGTGGTTTGACTACAACAATGACGGATTGCTCGATCTCTTTGTTGTTAACTATCTGGACTATTCAATCTCCACAGCCCATAGTTGCCAGACGGACAACATCGTTGACTATTGTTCTCCCAATGAATATCGTGGAACACCTAACATCTTGTATCGGAACAATGGGGACGGCACATTTAGTGACGTTTCGCAGCGGTCGCATATCTCTAAATATGTAGGTAAAGGCATGGGTGTTGCTTTCGCCGATTATGATGGCGATGGATTTACCGACATCTTTGTTTCTAACGACACTTTCCCGAATTTCTTGCTGCACAACAATGGCGATGGGACATTTACAGATGTTGCGCTCGAGGCCGGAGTAGCTTACAACGAAAGCGGCAAGACCGTCGCAGGTATGGGGACTGATTTCCGCGACATCGATAATGATGGCAGGCCGGATATCTTTCACGCGGCGATGTATGGTGACAGCTTTCCTCTTTACCGCAATCTGGGCAATGGACAATTTGAAGACATCACAGACACGACCGGTTTGACGGCAATGACAACTCGTTTTACGGCTTGGGGAGCCGGAATCTTTGATTTCGACAACGATGGCAACAAGGATATTTTCGCGGCTGGCTCCGCAATTCTCGACAATTCGATGGAGTTGAATCATAAGCCTTACCCGCTTCCAAACTTTCTCTATCGCAATCTCGGCAACCAGATGTTTAAGGACGTGAGCGCGCAGGCGGGAGCGAGTTTCTTCGCTTCGGCCGCACACCGTGGCGCCGCATTCGGTGACATAAATAACGACGGAAAGGTCGATATTGTGGTCACAGTCCTTAACGGCAAACCCCAGTTGCTTATGAATCGGTCTCCGAATCACAATCATTGGATCATTTTGAAGCTCGTTGGCGTGGCTGATAATCGAGACGGGCTGGGAACAAAGGTGAAGATAACAACCGCAAATGGTGCTCAGTACAACGAGGCCACGACAGCCGTCGGCTACAATTCGTCAAGTGACAAACGCGTGTACTTCGGATTGGGAAACGCAACTGTTGTAGACCGAATTGAGCTGGCATGGCCCACCGGTGTGAAGCAAGTGCTTAAAAGTGTGGCGGCCGATCAGATTTTGACAATCACAGAAAGCTGCGGTCCGCAGCTTAGAGGCAGTCTTCCATGATCTGGCTTCTCGCACTCCAACTCGCAGTCGGGCCCGCTCAACATTATGAGAAGGCAAAAGAGGACTTTGCTCAACAAAGATTGTCTGAGGCTGTCAGCGAAGTCGATGCCGCCCTGCATGAGAGCCCGTACATGGTACCAGCCCTGATCCTCAAGGCTCGACTGGCCACCTTTGCGCATCGTCCGGATGTTGCCAAAAGCTGTCTGATTACGGCGATTACGGTCGATCCAACATCCGAAGAGGGGCAATTCTATCTCGGGTTGTTGTACTACGTTCAAAACGACTTTAAGTTGGCGCTCTCGCCGCTTCAAGCAGCCCAAACGCTTTCTCCCAAAAGCCCTCTGCCCCTGTTTTATCTTGCGATGACCCAGGAAGCCCTGGGAGATGAAATCAAAGCGCAGGATTTGTATCAGCGGGCAGAGGATCTCTCTCCGCACAAATCCCCGCAAAGCGCGGAGATTCTGGTTGCGTATGGAAGGTTCTTACTTTCATTGGGCCGGACGGAGGACAGCATCGAAAAAGATCGACGGGCCATCGAGGCAGACCCGAAGTCCCGCGATGCACACTATGAATTAGCAAAGGGATTAGACTACGAGGGAGATTTCAACAACGCGGCGCGCGAAGGAGAACGAGCTCTGACTCTGCCAGACCTCGATACCACCGACGCGCAGATTCATTTTCTCCTGGCAAAGCTCTATCGGAAGTTGAATGAACCTGATTTGGCGAAAGCCCATTTGGAAAAATTCCAGGCCGCCCATCAGACGACAGACAAGTGAGTTGTGCCTAGTCAGAGAATGCCATGGCAGATGTGGGGCGCCGAAGTTTTCTGGTCTCGATTGCGGCCTGGCTGACTGCTTTGGTCGGCCGGCGGGCCATTCCAACATTTCTGCCTGCCGAGCTTGGTCTGTCCCAAGTCGCAGAGCCATCGCTATCTGCTTCGCTGCATTTGTCCAATGCACAGACGCGGCCCGATGGCCGAATGCCGGACAACCATTCGTCGATGGCAGCCTCTAACTGGTTTACCGATGTAGCCAGCCAGTCGCAATTTGCTTACCGGACCAACAACGACTTCACAGGCAGAAAATATTTTCTGCAACCGATGTGCGGTGGAGTTGCGGCTATTGACTATAACAATGATGGGTTCATGGACCTCTTTTTTACCAACGGCGCTAAACTGCCGGAGTTGGAGAAAACCTCGCCCGCCTATTACAACTGCCTGCTGCGAAACAATGGCGACGGAACGTTCGAGGATGTGACTGCCAAGGCTGGCCTAACCGGAGCCGACCTCGGCTTCTGTCTCGGTGTTGCCGTTGCGGACTACGATAACGACGGCTACGAAGATCTCTTCATCTGCAGTGCTGGCAGGAACGCTCTATACCATAACAACGGCGACGGTACGTTTACCGACGTCACGGCCCAATCGGGGCTCAAATCTAAGCCAGAGAACGTGCTGAGTGTAGGGGCGGCGTGGTTTGACTACAACAACGATGGACTTCTCGACCTGATCGTCACCAACTACACGTTCTGGACTCCGCAGACCGACAAGCAATGCTTTAAGGATGCTGCGCGCGAGGAGTATTGCAGTCCTACAATCTACAAAAGCGTCGAGTCGAGACTTTATCGCAACGTTGGCCATGGCCGTTTTGAGGATGTCACAGAAACCAGCGGTATCGGAAAGGCTCTTGGCAAGGGCATGGGCATCTCCATCGCGGATTTCACCGGCAATGGGTTGATGGACATCTTTATCGCCAACGACACCGAGCCCAATTTCCTCTTTATCAATCAGGGCGACGGTACATTCAAGGAGAGTGGTCTTGAATATGGCGTCGCCTATAACGAGGAGGGCAATGCCGTATCAGGGATGGGATCGGACGCCAAGGATTTCGATAACGACGGGTGGGTTGACGTTATTTACAACGACTTAGCCGGACAGTTCTTCGCTATTTTCAAGAACGAGGGCGGTAAATCATTCAATGAAGTAACTTGGCCTACTAAACTTGGCCCGCTGACCCGGAATCTCTCCGGAT
This sequence comes from Acidobacteriaceae bacterium, assembly GCA_030049955.1. Next base: position 7,568 of record JASIJX010000429.1, on the reverse strand, counting down.
GGAGCATCGGGTTCATCGATTACAACAACGACGGTTGGAAGGACATATATTCGGCGAATGGCGACGTAGACAATTTGGCTGAGTCTTCCAGGCAACACGACACAATGTTCGAGAATGAAGACGGCAAAACCTTCATCGATGTCACAGAAAAGATGGGACCGGATTTCGCTTTTGTCGGCTACCAGCGCGGTGCGGCGTTTGTCGATTTAAACAATGACGGTTTCATGGATTTAGTAGTGACATCGCTCGGACAGAAGCCCCGCATTCTGATGAATAATGCCCTAGTCAAAAATCACTGGATCATGTTCGATCTGCGCGGACGCAAGAGCAATCGTGACGGTATTGGCGCGACTATCAAGGTGACCACCGGCTCCGGAAGGGCGCTCCATAACCATGTGACTACCAGTGTAGGATTCATGTCGTCGAGCGATCGCCGCGCGCACTTTGGTCTTGGCGCCGAGGCAAAGATCGACCACGTCGAAATTCGCTGGCCGAGTGGAATTGTGCAGAGGCTTGAGCATCCCACCGTAGATCGGATCGTGAAGGTGGAGGAGCCCACATAAAAACTCAAAGGCCTCTGGGTGGCCTGAAAGGGAACTGGCGAAGTGGCCAACAGAGAAATGCAGACAAATCGGCACACATTAACCCCACAAGAGAATACTCTCCGATTCCATTCGAGCCGCGAGTTTTGCGGTATTGCGAATGTGATCGAGGAACTCTTTAGCGGGTCGGACGAGCGAGCCTGGCAAGGGTTGTTACCAACGATTGCCCGCGAGCCCAGTCAGGGTTGGATGTTGCGAACCGCGACGATAGAAACCGAGACCGGAGCCCCCGCGACCGCCTGTGAGCGGACAAGGGCTTCGAAGTACAGGGAAGCCGATTTTGAGTTGCGCTGCACCGCCATCTCCAGCTTGGCTCGATCATCGGCATTGGCCAAAAGCGAGCTCAGGGCCTCAGTGCCCTCCTGGTGCAGCCCTTGCAAGATCATTACGTTCCCCTGGCCCATCTGACCGGGCAGCAGGGAGATGGTGGCGTAATCTTCGCCAGTGGAACCGGTGCGCGCCAGACCTTCATATTCCTGTTGTTCGCCGGGCAGAGGGCTGCGGTTGCGAAAGTGGATGCGACCACCCAAGCTCTCCTCGACCACCTGAAAATTAAGCTTGTCGGCAAAAAGCGCCACCCAGGGATTGGATGTGGGACTTCCAACAAAAACGTAGTTTCCTCGCTCCAGATCACGGCGGTCGAGGTCGCGCGCGGAGGTGAGCACAAGCTGCGTGCCAAGCGGCCCGGCAACCTTCAACAGCGTGGAAACAGTCGTTAGATCCGCAAACGACGTGAGTTGCGAACCGGAGATATAGTCCAACAGGCCGGCGAAGTTCTCGGGCAAGTGCGCCGGAATCAAGCTCTGCCGATAATCAGGCTGCAAATACTCGTCGAGAGTAATCTCATGCTGGCCTAGCCGCCGTAACATCAAACTGCTGTCTGAGACGACAACCCTAGTTGGCCGATCTGGTTGAATTACGGCGGAGAGCGGCCATGGCACACCGAGATGAGCGGTTGCCTTTGCCGCGCGGTACCACCCAATGGCGCATACTACGGTGGCGGCCACCGCAACCCAAAACAGGACCTCGCGCACCCGGCCTGTGCGCGGCTTGGCGGCTTCCGGCGCTGGTTCAGGCGGCGACGCCGGCCTGGGACCGGCATCTGGCTGCGCGTTATGAAACTCCAGCGCATACGAACCTTTTGGGATTTCCACTCGTTGGGCTTCGTTGCGGCCCTCCTGGGCAAAGTATTCATGCAGCCGCAGCCGTAACTGACGTACATGAACCCGGACCGCGCTATCCTCCGCCGGACTATAGCCGGCAGGCTTGCCAAAGACGGCGATCCCGATCTGGCGCTCGGTAAGAGCGTCTGCTTTCCCCTGGATTGAGTATTCGGCGAGATAGGAGAGTAGAGCGTGCAGGTTGCCGGATTTCTGAAAGGGACCGGTCAGAAGAATGCGCTCCACGAGGCGCCAGCGGGGGTCAGCATGGAAATCTGAAGCTGACGAGCCGTTTGGTTTCGGCACGTCCGTCTTGGTTTCAAGTGGGAACATAAGCCACACAGATTATAAACAGTCGTCTTTAACACGCGGATGAATGGGAAAGCCCGGTACGCGGTCCCACAAAGTAGAATGCCGATCGAATCCTCCCTGCCGCCCCGCGTTCACCATTGCGTAAAAGAAGTGAGCGCTGGCGTTTCGTTTTCAAAGCCTACATTCGTAGGCGGAAGATTCAAGAGAGCTTACGTCTTCAGAGTGGATTTGAATCAGATGTTACTTCTATTAACTTGAGCTGAATATGCTCTCACCGACAAAACGCTTCGGTGAAAACCTGGATTTCACCTTGTTTTCCGGGGGCTAAGCCCTTGCGCGGCCGGTCCAAATCTCGGAAACTCCTTCCAGATTTCAGATGCACCGTCCCTGATTACTCGGAGGTTTATCCCGTCCCGGGTGAGGCAGGCGTATTTGTCCCCACTCGGGAAAAAGGCTCCGAGTGTGCTTTGGAGGCTGAGACATTATGATTCACGCAATCGCTTTTGAGGCTAAGGGCAGCGAGCGGCGCAGGAGCCGGCTCGGTGCTTGGATGTGGGTACTGCTTTGCATGTTGGCGGTCCCGGCTTGTCAACTCCTCCGCGCGCAGGCAAGCGCCGGTCTCACCGGCCGGGTGACGGACCCTTCGGGCGCAGCCATCGCTGGCGCGCATATTACGTTCACCAATGAAGCCACCGGGATCAAGTCGCAGTACGCGGCATCCTCAGTGGGTATCTACGTTGCGCCACTGCCCGATGGAACTTACGACATCTCTGTGGAAGCGATGGGATTTCAGAAGTTCGAACAGACGCATGTGGTCGTCGAAGTCGGCGCCCAGACGACTGACAACATCCAGTTGAGCTTGGGCAGCAGCAGCCAGACGGTAGAGGTGTCATCAGCCAATTCCATCGGGCTCGACACCACCGATCCGCAGCTTGACTCCATGCTGCCGGCGCAGGAAGTAACGGACCTGCCTCTTCAGATCAACGGCTATATACGCCAGATCACCAGCTTTGCCGCGCTGGCGCCGGGTGTGAGAGTCCCGACAAGCCCCAATGAGTACGGTACCGTGGAGGTGGAGGGCGGCGCGCCGAACCAGATCAACGCATCGGGCAACTATTACAACGGCCTGCAGATCGATACGGCATCCAACGAAAACTCGGACCCACCGTACGAGATGGTCGATCAATTCCGCGTCATCCGCAACCTGTTTTCGGCTAGGTACGGCATGGTGCAGGGCGCAACCGATTATGCCATGCGTGAGGGCTCCAACAAGTTGCATGGCGATGGTTTCCTGATCGACCGCAACAGCTTTTTTGACTCGGATGGATTTTTCCCCGTTGACAACGGTGCCGGCAAGCCGGTCCCGCCGGAGGATGTGCAAAGCGACTGGGGTGGCACCATCGGCGGCCCCGTGGTCATCCCTCACCTCTACAACGGCCACAACAAGACCTTCTTCCTGGGCAGCATCGACCTTTTCAATTGGAAGCAGGGCCAGACGGCCTTCGGCTCGGTTCCAACACAGGCGATGGTTGGCGGCGACTTCACGAACTTCGTTAATTCCAACGGCCAGCAGATCCCGATTTACGATCCGACCACCGGCCAGCAGTTCATGGGTTGCAACGGCAACCAGCCGAACGTGATCTGCTCCAACCGCATCGACCCGCTATCGGCAACGCTGCTGAAGTACATTCCGGCGCCCAACGCGACGGGAACCGACTACGGCCTGCAGAACAACGAGGCCCCGGCAATTCCATCCATAACCATCCAGAACCGCGCCTGGGGCGTCACGCTGAATCACCAGATTTCGCAGAGCCAGAACATCTCCTTCACCTGGTGGAACAACCACTATTACGAGCCGCAGATTGAGGAGTCAAGTAGCGCTGCCATTGTGCCGGCCAACAACCCTCTCAGCGGCGTGGAGGATCTGACCGACAACGCCAACGTCTGGCTGGCGAACTACTCCAAGACCGTGACACCGAACCTGGTGATGACGGCCGGGATTGCGGCGCAGGACAAGTGGCAGAACAACCAGAACGCCAACACCAACGTGAGCTTTGCCGGCATCCTGGGCGGCACCACCATGCCGCACATCAGCTTCAACGGCCAGGAAGCACCCACGGGTTGGGGCAACTCGAATAGCGACATCGTCCTCTACCACGTGAACAACATCGGCTGGAACCTGTTCAACAACTGGATGTGGAACAAGGGCCGCCACACCTTCAACATTGGCGGCGAGTTCCACCACTACTACGCGAACGACCTCAGCAACTACAGCGGCGGCCAATTCAGCTTCAGCCAGGCTGAGACGTCGATTCCCAACACCACCAACTCCAACTTTTCCCAGTACGGCAGCTCGTTCGCCAGCTTTCTGCTGGGCCTGCCCGACTCCGCCAGCCGCACATCCTCCGCCACCACGGCCATCAACACGCAGGCTTATTCCGCGTACATCCAGGACGACATCAAGCTCACGAACCGGCTGACGCTGAACGCCGGCCTGCGCTACGATCTGATGCTGCCCTACACCATGGCCCAAAACAACGACGTGTTCCTGAACGCGAGCACGCCGTCTTCGGGGACAGTCAATCCAGCTACCGGCAACGGGCTGGCTGGATGGGCGACCGAGTACGGCAACTGCGCGAGCTGCGCCGGCTACAACCAGGTCGGCATTCACAACCTGAACTTTGGTCCACGCCTGGGCTTCGCCTACAGCCTTGACAAGAACACCGTGATCCAGGGCGGATACACCATCACCTACCTGGGTTATGCCGGCGCTTACGGACAAGGTGAAGGCGCGTACTCCAACCCCAACAGTATGGCCGGCTTGCTGGGCGGCAGCTATACGCTGAGCTCGACTGGAGGTTATCAATCCGCTTACGGCGAGTGGACCAACACTTCGGGCGCGGCTGTTCCGATTCCCAACGTGACTCCTACGCCCTTCAGCCAGAGCCTGGGTCTCGCCCAAACCATCTACTATGTCGACTATGCCCACAACGGCGAAGCGGGCCACTTGCAGATGTGGAGTCTGAGCCTCCAGCGCCAGCTTCCTTGGCACACGATGCTGACCATCGACTACACCGCAAACCGCGTTACGCACCTGTCGGGCTATAACATCAACCCCCTCGAACAGGCGAACCCCTCGATTCTGCAATACGGTCCATGTCTTTCCGTGACCATCGCCAACGAGGCGACGTCATCCTCCTGCACCGCACAGGCGCTGAATGGCCTGCCGCAAGTGGCGGCTCCTTACGCCAACTTCACCAGCCAGTTCAAGGGTAGCGCCACGGTCAACCAGGCGCTCAAGCCGTTCCCGCAGTACTCTGCCGTAACGCGGGCGTGGGATCAGGCCGGCACGGCGTACTTCAGCGCCTTCCAGATCCAGGCCGACAAGCACCTGTCGAACAACATCAACTTCCTGGCCAATATCGAATTGCCCAGGCTGTACGACAACCTGACCACCGTAGTGAACAAATATAACCCGCAGCAGACCTGGGGCCTGGACACGGAGGGTTCGTTCGAAAGCAAGACCGCCGTTCTCTACAACCTTCCGTTCGGGCAAGGCCAGCGCTGGCTGAACACCGGCGCGGCAGGTAAATATGCGGGCGACTGGCAAGTATCGGCGCTCCTCACCTACAACAACTCCCAGCCGCTGGCGATCACGCAGAGCGGCGAGAGCTTTATGAACGGCACCAACTACCCCAACATTAACCCCAACGTCCGGATGTGGTCTGGCAATTACAACAAGATCACAAAGTTCTTTGAAGGCAAGCTGCCGACCGCGCCATACCTGTTCAGCACCAATGCCTTTACCAACACCGGCAACGAGTACGTGCTGGGCAACGCAAACCGCGACTACAGCTCGATTCGCGGTCCGTGGTACCCGGTCGAGAACCTGAGCGCCAAGAAGCTGTTCCATGTCACCGAAGGAAGCTATTTTACTCTGCGCATGGACTACTTCAACGCCTTGAACCGGGTGCAGTCGCCGTCCCCAACCACCTCGCTCGGTTCCTCCAACTTCGGCCAGGTCACGAGCAAGTTCTCCGCCACCAATCGCGAGGGACAGGCCGAGCTTACCTTCAACTTCTAACCCTCTCGCGACAGTGAGGGCTTACGACCGAGCGTGGCGGCTGCAAGCCGGCTGCCATGCTCGACAGAGCCTCACGGCCTAAATCACCAGAACCAAATATCGGAACACTTCGTCTCCTGAATCCCGAAATCCAGTCGCAACTGCTGCAAGCTGCGTCGTTGGAGGCATGGGAAAGTCCTGACGCGAACTGGGCGCAAGCAGGTGATCGCCTCAGCCCCGCGGTTTTACTGCGCGTGAGCGCCAGCGAGAGACGAGCTACAAGTGTTGCCCAGCGAAAGGCGCAAGTGAGTTCGGGTAAAGAGGGAAGCGGGATGTTGAAAATTCGAGGGATTCAATTCAGTGCTTTGAGCACCAGTATGCTTGCGGCACTTCTATTTGCCGGACTGGCTACGCGGGCGACCGCACAGAGCAATTCTGCACCGCCAGAACGGATGCCTTCCGGCCAGCTCATTACACCGCTGGCGCCGACGGGTGCAAAGTTCTCCCGATTAAACCCGGGCCTTAAGGATTTTCCGGATTACACGGTGGGCCAGGCGGTAAAGACAGCACTCAGCCCCGACGGCAATACCCTGCTGGTTCTCACCAGCGGCTACAACCGGCTCAAAGATGCGCAAAATCACCAAATCCCCGAGGACTCGAACGAATACGTGTTTGTCTTCGATGTGGCGCATGGTGCTTTGCGGCAGAAGCAGGTGCTTCAGGTCCCGAATACATTCATCGGACTTGCCTTTGCGCCCGGCGGCAATCGCTTCTATGTCTCCGGAGGCGAGGACGATGACGTGTACGTCTTTGCGCAATCGAACGGCATGTGGGCGGAGGAGGGCATGCCCATTGCGCTCGGCCACACGGCCGGCGACGGCTATCACGGGCGGCCAATGGTGGCAAACCTAGCACTGACGGCAGACGGCAAGACTCTCGTCGCCGCCGAAATTGCCCACGACTCCATTTCGATCATCGATCTCGATCGCAATGCCAAGGTGGGCGAGTTCGTCCTGCGGCCGGCGGACGTACAGGTCTCCGGCGCAGTGCTCGGAAAAGGGATTCGGAGCGCAGCGGAAAACGGCGCTGTTTCTGCCGGCGCTGTGACCCAGGCGACTCATGGTGAATCGCCCTTCGGTGTTGCGATTAAAGGCAACACGACGGCTTACATCTCGAGCGAGCGCGACCGCGAGGTTGATGTGGTTGACATTGTGCAGTCGGCCGCGCCGAAGCTGATTGCGCGCATTCCGGTCGCCGGCAATCCCAACAGCATACTTCTCAATGGCGCGCAGACAAGGCTTTTTGTTGCCGCAGACAACAGCGATCGCGTCGCGGTAATCGATACGGCGACAAATCGCGTCATCGAGGAGATCCGGACTACAGCGCCTGCGGGCGTATTGCGCGGTCCCGCACAGCTCCCTGGTGCGGCTC
>JASIJX010000051.1 GCA_030049955.1 Acidobacteriaceae bacterium | reverse complement strand
TGCGCGATCGGGATTCGGAACTCTTGAATATTCCGGGAGTGGGCGCGCAGACGCGGCAGCGGCTGATTACTCACTTCGGTAGTTTGCGCGATGTGCGGGAGGCTACGGCGGAATCATTGGCTGCGGTGGTGCCGCGCAAGACGGCGGAGACGATCTGGAAGCACTTCCACGAGGCTCAGCCGGCGGATTGATATGGGGCGCTTGCTTCCCCTTTATTAATTGGCTGCCATGCCAATTAATCTGCGTTTTACCCTTACGTTCCAGGCTATCTGAACGCACTGCGCCTGCATGCTAGGCAAAATTGGTGGCGATGCCTCGGTTTCTTTTGTGCGAGATTCGTCTACCCGGTGATTGGCGCTTTCATAATTTTGATCGGCGTTCTGAATTGGCGAGATGGTGTTACCGGGACTTCCGCTGCATTCACGATCAGCTGTGGACTAGTTGGTTTGCTTTTTCCTTTGTACTTTCGATTTCGGCTTAGAAGTTGCTATCGCCGCACCCGGACAGGAAACGGGGATCATTCTTTCGAATTTGGACAGGAGAAAATCCGAGTCGAAACAGAAAACATCAATAGCGATTTCAATTGGAAGGCAGTTCAATTCTACCGAGCGGATAAGAATGTGATCATGCTGTATTTAGCCCGAACAAATTCCTTATTGTTCCGAAGCGCATAGTTGCGCCTGAGCAGCAGTACGAACTGCAATCGATGTTGGCGTCGCAAGTCACCGGACGCGATAGCAGGATGCGACCTGTTGGCTGATTTGCGCGATTGCAGCTGCCGGATGCCGGACGCAGTGAAAAACATCCCCCAGCGGCTAAAGCCGCGCTGATTTCGCTGACGATTATTGGCACAGCTAAAGCTGTGCCCTTTCAAAACATCTCCCCAAGCAGATTTTCCGCAGCCAGTGAAGACCGTGCCATTCGCTCACTTATGCCGCAGGCGCTTTAGGTGCTCGATGAGCCGGACGGGGTGGATGGGCTTTTCGACGACTTCGAAGGCGTGGCCGGCTCTGCGGGCGTCTTCGAGCAGGTCGATGGTTCCGGCCTGGCCGGAGAACAGCAGGATCGTAGTCATTGGCATGGTTCGGCGCACAGCAATCGCCAGGTCTACGCCGTTCATCTCCGGCATGACGACATCGGAGAGCAGATAATCGGGCTGAAGTTGTTCTGCGATGCGCAGCGCGCTTCTTCCGTCGTAAGCCGTGAATGCGCAGAAGCCGGAGATGTTCAGGATCTCCGTCATGGTATCGGCCAGCCGAGTTTCGTCGTCGACCACGAGGATGCTCGGACACTCTTCTCCTTGAGCCTTGGCGCGCGCCTTGCGGGTCTGGTATGCGACGAACTTTTCTGAGAACTTGTCGGAAGCCTGAATAATTGCCGACCCGATTTCCAGCATCAATCTCTCCTTCGCCAATTCCCTTACGGTGCAGCGTTAGTACCTCTATATTCGATCGGGCTCAAGCAAAGGGCACAAAGATGCTGATATTCGCATCGCTGCCCTCGGTGGTGTTGCCTGCCTTGAACGTAACTTGCGCGCCGCGCTTTTCGAGCAACTCCCGCGCGAGCAAAAGCCCGACGCTCGAACTGATCTTGCTCTGGACCGCTGCGAGGGGCTCAAAAGCACGTTCCAGTATTTCGCGCTCAAGCCCAGGCGCGCGCAGCCGAACCACCACCTGAATGCCGTCCTGCTCGGGGCCAATCGCCTCTTCGACATCGAAGCTGATGCTGGCGCCGCGCGGCAGGACTTGAATGGAGTCGACAAGGATGGTCGAGAAAACCTGCGCGAACTCATTCCAATGCAGCGCAATCCGTTGGTGATCCTCGTAACGGCAGTCTACGGAGATGCCGCCGGCGTGCAATTGGGCCTGGTAGACGGCAAGAGCCTCCGCCAGGATCTCGTGCAAGTACACCTTGTCTTGACGGCCTGCCTCACTATAATACCCCAGAACGCGGCGAATAATTTGCGATACCCGGTCGAGTTCTCCTTCGGCTGAAAGGAGATATGAGTGCGCTTTCTCCTGCGGCGGCGAGTTGCGCCGGGCAAGGTAAACCAAGTTGAGCACGGACTCAAGAGGATTGTTGATCTCGTGCGCGACGGTGGCTGCCATGCGGCCGGTTGCGGCCAGTTTTTCTGAACGGATGAGCAGGCGTTCGATTCTTTTTCGCTCCGAGATGTCGTGCGCGATTTTGGCCGCGCCCACGATTTTGCCTTCGGCATCTCTGACGGGGGAGATGGTCACTGAGACTTCTACGGACTGGCCATCTTTGCGGACGCGGATGGTTTCAAACCGGTCGATCTTTTCTCCAAGCCTGAGGCGGTCGAGCATCTCCTTTTCGCGCGGTTGCTGCTCGGCGGGGATGATGCGCATCAGCGGCTGGCCGGCCATCTCGTCCGCCGTAAAGCCGAACATGGCGGTGGCCGCCTTGTTCCAACTGGTCACCAGCCCGTCGAGGCCGGTGCTGATGATCGCGTCTTCGGAAGATTCAACGATGGCCGCCAACAGCGATCGCCAGTTTTCAGGCGGCTCAGGATGCGCGGGGAGGGTTAGCGGCTTCTTTGGCACTTTTATTCCTGCCCACGGGTCGTTTCTCCAACATCATAGTCGAACCCGAGCAAGAGCCGATGTGTTCGAAGCAAATCTCCCGAGCCGATTCTAAGGTGTAACCTTGCAACGCAGTTCTCTATGATGTTTCTCGATCCGCTTTTCGCAATTTCTGATGCAGGATAAGGAGCGTCCGTTTGATGAGGATGTCATCAATTGCCGGGCCGACCGGCTTCGGTTGTCTGTTTCGCGCTGGATGCGGCGCGCTGTTTTTTGCGGGTGCGTTGCAGGCACAGATGGTTTCGCCATCGATTGACTTGCCGAACCAACCCTTCTCCTACTTCGCCGCGCCCACGGATGAGATCGGCGTGATGGATGCCGAAGGGGCGACAGAGATCACGCCGGAGGGCTACCTGCGGACCGGCTACGGCGAGCTGATGTTCTTTGCCGGCCCGCAGATGGAGCCGACCAGCGCCAGAATCCGCACGCTCGAGGATGGGCGGCTGCCGATCATCCACTACCAACTGGAACGCGACGGAATTGCCTACCGGTTTACTCTCTTCGCGGCGCGGCTGACGGGGAGCTCTGCCGATGGGCCGGAGGCAGAGCTTGCCGCCGGGTCGCCGATCGTCAACTTTGTTCGCGTAGAGATGGTCAACCAGGAGGCGCAGCCCAACCGCGCGGTTTTTGCGACTGGCATTCGCTACGACGGCCCGAACACTACCGGGCTGCCGCACGGCGACAACCGGTTTGCGCGGCCGGTGGAAGGGAAATTCCCAGGAGATTACCGGCAGATCGGCGAGGCTTTCGACCGTAACTGGACGAACTCGTTCGACGATGCGCATTTTTTCCGGATGAACCGCGTTCTGTACGGCTTCCCTGCTGGCTATGTGTTGCGCGAGTTCATCCTGCGGGAAAATTCGCTCGATCTGCACGAGCCCGATGTGAGCCGGCCGACGCGGCTGAATGCGGAGGAAACCACGCCGGTCGGCATTGTGACGTATTCGCGGATTCTCAAGCCGGGCGAACAATGGCAGCTCGATTTCAAGATGCCGCTGGTTCCTGCGGCCGATGCGGCGACGATTGCGGCGATGGACGGGGCCGGTTTCAATGAAGCGAAGGCGCAGGTAACGGCCTTCTGGAACGGGATCTTTGCGCAGGGCATGCAGGTGGAGCTTCCCGAAGCAAAGGCTGTGAACACGTTCTATGCAAGCCTGGTGTGGGATCTGATCGCGCGCGACCACATCGGGGACGATTACATCCAGAACGTGAACAAGCTGCACTACCACGCGTTCTTTCTGCGCGATGGCGCCGATATTGTGCACAGCTACGATGTGACGGGATACCCGCTGATTGCGAAGCAGGATCTCTTATTCTTTGCGAAATGGCAGAAGGCGGATGGAAATTTTCTGTCGCAGCCGCAGCAGTACGACGGCTGGGGCGAGGCTGTTTGGGCCTACAGCCAGCATTACCGCATCACGCATGACAGGGAGTTTGCCGAGTGGGCGCTGCCGCAGATCGATCGCGCCGTGGATTGGCTGAAGCAGGCGCGCGCGACTGATCCGCTGCATATTATTCCGGCCAGCGACGTTCGCGACAACGAATATGTGCCGGGACATTTGACCGGATATAACTTTCTGGCGCTCGACGGGCTGCGGCTGGCGATCGCAATGGCGCAGCAGACGGGGCACGCCGAGCTGGCGCAGAAATGGCAGGCAGAGTACGACGACTTTCACGCGGCATTCTTCAAAGTGCTCGACGCGCAATGTGCGGCGCACGGCGGCTACATTCCGCCCGCGCTGGATGGGCAGAAGGGCGGCTACGACTGGGGCAAT
>JASIJX010000428.1 GCA_030049955.1 Acidobacteriaceae bacterium | reverse complement strand
CGGAAACCGACTGGGAGCGCACTCCTGAGCCGGAGGTTGAAGCGGGCTGAGCGGAAAAAACGGCGCATTCCGTAGCCGAATCTGACCAATTTAGCGAGATAACAAAGGGAGCACGATGGGTGACAGCATTTGGCCCGGTACGCTACCCTTGCAACGTCATGAAAAAGTCGAGGTTTGCTGCTCCTGGAACGTTTTTGTGCCTTTTGTGGTTTTCCTTTTCCGCCTTGCTGCTGTGCATAAGTCTGGCAGTGCCGCTCGCCGCGCAGGCTCCCGTTCCGGATTCGCCGGCGATCGAGGCCAAAGCCCACGAGATGCTCTCAAAACTTACCCTTGAGCAAAAGATTGAGCTCATAGGCGGCGTGGACAGCATGTACACGAATGCGATGCCATGCATTGGACTGCCGCGGTTCAAAATGTCGGATGCCTCAGTGGGTGTGCGCACCTGGGGACCAACGACGGCTTACGCCGGTGGCGTGGCGCTGGCTGCCACGTGGGATCGCAACTTTGCGCGCACTCTGGGCGAAAGCCTGGGCCGTGATGCCCGCGCCCGCAACGTCAACTTCCTGCTTGGCCCTGGCGTGAATATTGCGCGTTCCCCGATTGCTGGTCGTGACTTCGAATATCTGTCGGAAGATCCGTATCTCAACTCCGAGCTGGTGGTGCCGTACATTGAGGGCGTGCAGTCGGAGGGCGTGATCGCCACGGTGAAGCATTACGCGCTCAACAACCAGGAGTTCGACCGCCACAATGCCAGCTCCGACGTGGACGAGCGCACGATGCGGGAGATATACCTGCCGGCGTTTGAGGCAGCGGTGACGCGCGGCCACGCCGATGCGGTGATGAACTCCTATAACCTGGTGAACAACGTTCACTCCACGCAGAATGAATTTCTGAACCTGAAGGTGCTTAAGGGCGAGTGGGGATTCAAGGGCATTCTCATGTCCGATTGGGACGCGACCTATGACGGCGTGGCCGCGGCCAACAATGGATTGGATCTGGAGATGCCCAGCCCTAAGTTCATGAATGAGCAAAACCTGCTGCCTGCGGTGCAGAGCGGAGCAGTGAAAGAGTCGACGATTGATGACAAGGTGCTGCGACTCTTGCGCACCGAGCTGCGCTACGGGTTTACCGACCGGCCGCAGTTCGATCCGGCCGACGCGACGTATTCAGTGGCCGATCGCGCGGTTGCGCTGCGCGGCGCGCTTGAGAGCATCACCCTGCTCAAGAACGAAGGCCATCTGCTGCCGCTCGATCCAGCGAAGGTGAAGACGGTCGCGGTGATCGGACCTGATGCCTGGCCGGCGGTGCCCGGCGGCGGCGGCTCGTCGCAGGCTACGCCCTTCAATCCGGTCAGCATCGTGGCCGGGATTGGCAATGAGCTTGGGCCGAGTGGTGTGGTGCTCTACGACCGCGGCTTGCCCGATCCGGCCTTGCTATTCCGCCATGCGCGCTGGCAGGGCGGGGTTAAGGTGGAGACTTTTGCCAACCGAAGCTTCAGCGGCGAGCCGGTGACAGCCACGCGGCCCAACGTGGCCGATTGGCAGCCGAGCCAGTGGACGTCGCAGGGACGGGCACGCAGCATTCGCTACACTGCCGATTTCAAAGCAGAGAAAGCGGGCAAGTATCTGCTGGTGGCGGCGATCGCCGGGCAGGACGAGTTGAGCCTCACAGTCGATGGCAAGTCCCTATCGGATGATCAGCCGTCGGAAGGTGCAGTGCCGAAGTCGTTCCAGCTCGATCTTGCTCAAGGGCAGACCATTCATATTCAGGCCGATTATGTGCCGCACGCAGATGCCAACCATTTCGGAATGGGCGTGACGTACGAGCCGGATCTGGTGTCGGCAGAGGCCAAGGAGTATGCGGCCAAGGCGGATGTAGTGGTGGTGGCCGTGGGTTTTGACTCCGTAACCGAGGGCGAGGGCCACGACCGCACCTTCAATCTGCCCTGGGGCCAGGCCGCGCTGATTGATGCCATGGCCGCCGCCAATCCGCACACCATTGTTGTGCTCACCGGTGGGGGCGGCATGAACGTTGAGCCGTGGGTCAATAACGTGCCGGCGCTGGTGGACGACTGGTATCCCGGACAGGAGGGCGGCACGGCGGTCGCGCAGATTCTCTTCGGTAAGCACAATCCCGAGGGCCGTCTGCCGATCAGTTTCGATCGCGCGTGGAGCGATAGTCCTTCTTATCAGTGGTATTACGGCAATGCGGCCGACGATACTGTGCTGCACACGCCGGGACAGAACGGCCAGCCGGTTGAGTACACCACGCGCCACATTGTGTACGGCGACAAGCTGATGGTGGGTTATCGCTACTGGACCACCACCGGCAAGCACCCGCTCTTCCCGTTTGGATTTGGGCTGAGCTATACGACCTTCCACTTCTCTAACCTTCATGTGCCGGAGACGGCAGCGTCAGGCTCAACGTCGGCATTGACCGTTCCGGTCAGCTTCGACGTAACCAACACCGGCAGCGTGGAAGGCTCGGAGGTCGCGCAGCTCTATGTGTCGGATCCTTCGGCAAAGGTAAGCCGGCCGGAACGCGAGCTGAAGGGATTCGAAAAGGTGCAACTGGCGCCGGGTGAGACGAAGCATGTAACGCTGAATCTCGACGCACGCGCCTTCAGCTATTGGAGCGAGGTCGCGCACGACTGGGCGATCGATCCGGGAAAGTTTGTTGTGCGCGTGGGCGATTCGAGCGAGAATACGCCGCTCGATGCGGCGATCACGGTGAAGTAGTTTTTCTCGGTCGCGTCTGTGATCGCCGAATGCAGCGAGGGATTTACCCCTGTATTTTTCGTTGTGTC
>JASIJX010000427.1 GCA_030049955.1 Acidobacteriaceae bacterium | reverse complement strand
GTCGTTGCGGTGGCAGGACGACAGAATCAGACTGCCGTTCGCCGTTGACGCGTCTTCCTTCTGAGTGCGCCGCGAAGATTCGGCCGCTACTGGATCGCACCTGCTCAATTTCCAGGACCGGTCCGATACATGCCAGCAGCTGCTGATCGCGAATGAGGTGGATTCGCAAAAACCCCATTTATCAGACCAGTTCTAGTGTAAATAGCATATTTTCAAATCCGATCATGCGACGATTCCGCACTTTCGACCATCTGCGCCATCTATCGTGGGTTTGTCATTTTTGGCCT
Organism: Acidobacteriaceae bacterium; assembly: GCA_030049955.1. The sequence goes on along the minus strand of JASIJX010000427.1, from coordinate 3,857 downwards.
CTAATGATCGCCGCGAGCTCCTCGTCGGATAGATCGACTGCTGTCCGGTTCGGATTGAACGGAGAATTCCGTTCCCGTTCTGCTGCCTTCTCAAGTGCTTGCTGGCTCAAAGAAAACAGCAGACGTATTGACGGATCATGTCCGACGAGAGACTTGTTTAGCAACTGCTTTACGACTCCCTCAGACTTCGTGATGACTCTCCGTTTTCCGTTCTCTTTGACGATCAGTTTTGAATCGAGTTCTCGTAGCAACTTCGATCCGAAGTCTGACGGTTTCTTCGGGCGCCCAGAACCATTTCCTCGGCCTTCTCAGGCTTGGTTCTGGCCGAAGACTAACATTTCAACTGGTACAGAAATCCCAAGCCAATCACCGTGCACGTTTACACAACTGAGCCGCCGTTCTGGATTCCTCAAGTTTGTAGGCATACTTGAAACGGCTCACGCTCTCTTCTTCTTTCAAGATGCTTTTGGGGTCTTTTCGGGCGGCGGCTGGAGTTTGCCGCGTTTCAGCGCCCGCGTTATCCAACACTTGGTGAACTCGAGATCTCGAGCAATCAACCACTCCCTCCAATCCTGCTTTCTTTTTTTCAGAGACCATTCGTTGACCAGCCGGCGAGCTTTTTCCAACTTCTTTTCTGAATCGCTTTGACGCCTCGCGCGAACAGCTTTTCGTGAAGTATTTCGCAGGCCGCATCGCGTGCTGCAATACACCCTGTGCCTGGCAGTGTTCCGGACAAAGTACTTGTCGCAGTTAGGACACGGGCCGCAGAGTTGTTGGTTATGAGGATTGGCCAAGAATGAAAAGAACAGTTCGCGCGCGACGCCCCGTGGATCCTTCGGATCCGGAGTGTCAAGCATGAAAGTGATGCGGCACCAACTACTCTGAGAAGGGATTAGAAAAGCCCTTAATTGATTTGCTTGGGTTGCCAAATCCGGGTGATCCGAAAATAGCTGCGTCACGTTGGGCCCGGATCGGCGCCATTCCTGGACAAGACGTCGCAGTTCACTGCGAATGGGCCGGTAGTCCACGTGAGCGCTGCCCAGCCGCTGTGGCGTAGGGATGGGAATCGAACACTCTTCGGTATTTAAGGACTCGGCAAATACTTTTATTTCATCGAGGTCTGGGGGCAACAGAAGAACCGATGGAATGATGTTGAGCTTCTTATTTCGCCTGTTAAAGTTCATGAAAGTATGATAATCAAAATTTAGCAATATCCGTATGTTCTTGAACCGTAGAACACCAGCTGGCACAGTAAGCATCATCGGAGGTAACAAGTGCCAGGTTTCGAACGGATACCCGGCGAGCGGCCGAAGCTCACCGTGGTATGGAGACAAATCGACGAGCTCAAGCCCAACCCGCGCAACCCCCGCACCCATAGCCAGCACCAACTCCGGCAGATCGCCGCGAGCATTCGCGCTTTTGGCTTCACCAGCCCAGTCCTGATCTCCGCCGAGGGCCAGATTGTCGCTGGCCACGGCAGAGTGCAAGCGGCGAAGCTGCTGGGGATGAACGAGGTGCCGACGATCCGGCTCGACCAACTGAGCAAGGAGCAGATCAAAGCCTACATTCTCGCGGACAATAAGCTCGCCCTGAACGCCGGCTGGGATAAGGAAATTCTCGCCATTGAGCTGGAATACCTGCTGCAGCTGGACTGCGCCGACTTCGACGTTACGATCACTGGGTTCGAAGTGCCGGAAATCGACCTGATCCTCAGCGAAGCAAAAGGGGCGGCCGAGCCGGAGGATGAGCCGCCGCTGGTCAGCCCTGACCAGCCAGCCGTCACCAAACCGGGCGACCTGTGGTTGCTGGGCAAACACCGGCTTCTCTGCGGCAACGCCCTCCACGCTTCTGACTACCGGGCGCTGATGGGCAACAAGCGAGCCGCGGTAGTATTCACCGATCCGCCGTTCAACGTGCAGATTAATGGCCATGCCACCGGTAACGGCGCCATCCGGCACCGAGAGTTTGCCATGGCCTCGGGCGAGATGAGCGAGGCCGAGTTTTTCTCTTTCCTGAACAACAGCCTGCGACTGATCGGTGATTTCAGCGCCAACAACTCTGTCCACTTTATTTGCATGGACTGGAGGCATATTGGAGAGCTGCTCGGCGCAGGGAAACAGAACTACGACGAGTTCCTGAACCTGTGCGTCTGGGTAAAGAACGATGGCGGCATGGGGAGCTTCTATCGCTCGCAGCATGAACTCGTGGCGGTCTTCCGCAAGGGGAAGGGCCCGCACCGCAACAATGTCCAGCTGGGCCAGTTCGGCCGCAATCGCACCAACGTCTGGCATTATCCTGGCGTCCAGACGCAGTCCAAGCAGGGCGACGAGGGCAATCTCCTCGCCCTGCACCCCACAGTGAAGCCGGTCGCCATGGTCGCCGACGCCATCCTCGACTGCAGTGCGCGGGGCGAGGTGGTTCTCGACCCATTCCTGGGATCGGGCACAACGCTTCTGGCAGCCGAGCGGGTCGGCCGCGTCTGCTGCGGCATTGAAATCGACCCCATATATATAGATGTCGTCATCCGCCGCTGGCAGAAATATACGGGCGACGCCGCAGTGCACGTCGACAGTGGCAAGCCCTTCAATCAAATTGCAGAACAGCGGAAGGAGGAACAGCAGTGAGCGGCGAAGACAGGCCGTACGAGGTTGGCTACGGCAAACCGCCGCGAGCGAGTCGCTTTCAGACGGGTGTCTCTGGAAATCCCAAAGGACGCCCTCGCGGTTCCAAAAACCTCGCCACAGTCGTCCTCAAGGAGAGCAGGAAGAAGATCACTATTAACGGTCCCCGTGGGAGACGCGAAGTCACGAAACTCGAGGCCACCGTGATGCAGTTGGCAAACAAGTCGGCGCAGGGTGATCTGCGTGCGGCTCGTGAATTTATCCCGCTGATTGGGCGGTCTGAAGAGAGTGCAGCGGTTGGCACCGCCCCGTTAACCTTCAACGAGCTGGATCAAAAGCTGCTCGCCGGCCTTCAGCATCGGCTCTCCAGTTCTCAACCTGAATCGGCCAAAACCGGCCAGGAGAATGCAGAATGAGCAACAGCTTTACGCTTTCAATCCAAGAGTATGACGCAATTCTGCGCAAAGATCTGGCAAGCTTCATCGAGCGCTCGTTCTACGAACTGAATCCCCAGACTGAGTTCCTCTCCGCCGAGTACATCGAGCTAATGGCGGCAGCTCTGGAGAAGTGCCGCACGGGAGAGACCAAGCGGCTGATCATCAACCTTCCCCCGCGGACACTCAAATCCCACGCCGTTTCGGTTGCATTCGCCGCGTGGCTGCTCGGCCTAGATCCACATAAGCAGATCCTTTGCGCCAGTTACGGCCAGGATCTGGCCGACAAGCATGCGCGCGACTGCCGCACGCTGATCCAAAGTGACTTCTACCGCCGGCTTTTTCCAGGAACCGCACTTTCAGAAGTCAAGCAGTCGGTGAACGACTTCATGACCACCAAGCAGGGGTTCCGGATGGCAACCTCCGTGGGCGGTGTGGTTACGGGTCGCGGCGCCGACGTAATCATCCTCGACGACATTATGAAGCCCGAGGAGGCCCTCTCCGAAACTCGCCGCCGCGCCGCCAACGACTGGTACTTCAACACGCTTCTGAGCCGGCTGAACTCAAAGGAACACGGGGTCATCATTATTGTGATGCAGCGGCTCCACCAGGAGGACCTCGTCGGCGAGGTCCTGGATCGCGGGCAGTGGGAGGTGCTCTCCCTGCCGGCAATCGCGATCGACGACGAGCAGTATCCGTACAGGAATTGGTTCGGTGAGTTTACTTTCGAGCGCCAAGCAGGCGAAGCCCTCCATCCGGAGAGGGATTCAAAGGAGACCCTCCTCAAGATTCGCGAAGACAT
>JASIJX010000426.1 GCA_030049955.1 Acidobacteriaceae bacterium | reverse complement strand
CTGGCGCTGCCGGTTGAGGTGCTCGGGTTGTTAAGAATGGTGTGGTTGGTGATGTCGAAATATTCGGCACGGAAGGCGAGGCTCGATTCACGCCAGACGTGGAAGTTGCGCGTCAGAGCGGTGTTCCAGACGGTGAAGCCGGGACCGGTGAGGGAGTCCTTGATGACGTTGCCGAAGCCAGTTCCGGCGCCGGTGTTGAGGGGAACGGAGAAAGCTGCGGGGTTAAACCAGCTCTCGCAGGGTTTCGGAACGGTAGCTCCCGATGCAGCCGATGTAGAGCAATCGCCTCCGAGGTTTTTGCTCTTTAAGTAAGGCGACACCGAGAAGTCGCGCACGGCGCGGTCCTGCGTGAGGCCGGTATCCGAGATATCTTGCCCTGTGTATATGGTCAGCGCATCGCCGGAGTGGTGCTGGAAGGTGCCGGAGGTACTCCAATCGTTTACGAGAGCCCGGACGACGCCGAAGCCGCTATGCATCTTCGGCAACTCCCAGACGTAGGAGACCGAGAAGGCCTGCGGATGGTTGATGTCTGAATAGCCACGGTCGAGGGCCTTGATGTCGGGAAAAGCATAGGCCCCGGCCGGCGCGTTGGACATGTTAGCGGGATAGAGCGGATAGACATACGATTCGCCGCTGTTGAGGTCCTCGGTATTGGAGTCCCGCGTGGCCTGCGGCATGTCGTCGATGGACTTGGACCAGGTGTAGTTGGCCAGGAACTGGACTCCATGTGACATTTGTTTCACCAGAGTGCCCTGAATGGAATTGTAGTGGGCATTGCCGATCATCGCCGCTTCGACGATGCTCTGGTAGCTTTCGTTGTTTGTGGGGCAGCTTGTGCTGCCCGAGGCGCATGGTGGCCCGACGATGGGAGCCGTGTCGTAAACCCTTCTTGCGTTGTCGGCGGATGTACCGGACGGGAAGGTCAATTTGGGGCTCGTCGCGGTGCCTGTGTTCACACCTGTGTTCACGGCGGGGTTATTGTCAAGATTCACAAACAGGTGGCGCGATGCGGAACCAACATAGGCCAGCCGCGCGATCAAACTTCCGGGCAATTGTTGCTCGATGGTGAGGTTGTAATCAGTCGTGACCGGCACGCGGAAGTTACCGGAAGGATCGTATTCGCCGACCTCCATCTGGTTCGGGAAGACCTGCGAGGCCGCGAAAGGCAGATGGAACGGAAACGGATTGGCGATCGAGCCAACGCCGCCGGCACATGCTTTCGTGCAATAGGGATCGCTGAACGGCCCGCCTGGGCTGCCGGCGGTCTCGTCCTGGTTGGTGATGGGTCCCACCGTGAGGGTATTGGGGTTAAAGGTTGGCTGACTGAGGTTGAAGAAGCCCTGCGTGCGGGTTTGATAGAACATGCCATAGCCGCCACGCAACGCGGTCTTGCCATCGCCGAAAACGTCGTAGGCGAAGCCCACACGCGGCATGAACTGCTTGTACTGGTTCCTCACGCCATTGACCGGGAAGCCTGGGTCACCCGAGAGCACCATCCCGGCGGGCAAGCCTGGAGTATTCGGTCCCGCTGCAAGATCGTATTGAGGTGTGCCCTTATCAGCCGCGTATTCGGAGGGACTGAACGCGGTTTGGACACCGACCTTGTCATGCCACGGAGCAAACATCTCCCAGCGCACACCATAATCCAAAGTCAGGCGGCGATTAACCTTCCAACTGTCGTCGGCGTAGATGGCCGGGAAGTGGCCGCGGTCGTTGTCCAGCTCGAATTCGCCTTGTTCGAACGTTTGCAGGAAGCCTTCCATGTAATTGGCAAAGGCATTGTTGTTGGCGTCCGGCTGGGACGTCCCGGCCGTGTTGAAGTCGAAGACACCATAGGAGTTGTACACGTTGACTACGTCGAACTTGCTCAGCTCGTAGTGCCCGCCAAAGGCAAAATTGTGCTCGCCCTTTACCCAGTGAAAGTCGTCGTTGAAGGTGTAATTGTTGCGCTCAAATACGGCGCTGGCTGAGGATGCAGCCTTGAAGTAGCCACTGATCGTGGGATCCATATAGGGGCCAACATTCGGCTGCCAAAGGCTGGCGAGTGGGGTACCTGAGGCGAGCTGCGTGACGTCGAAGCTGCCTGGAGGCCCGCCGCGCTGGGAGACCTCGCGCTGGTAGTTGAGAACCACGTTGTTCAGGATGTTGGGCGTGAAGATGTGGGTCTCAGCGAGCAACGCATTCTGGTAGCGCGTCTGGAAATAGGAGGTGTAGCTCTCGAGGCCGCCAAGCGCGATATTGGTGGGATTGTAGATGGCCGGCTGCTGGTACCAATCGTAGAAGTAGCGGGCAAACATATGGTCATTGGTGCCGAACTCGTGATCGACACGCGCTGTGTCCTCGTTAAAGTAGTTCTGCGTGGCGGCAAAATAATCGACCGTATTGCCGATTTTTCCCGCACCCGCATCCCCGGTCGCGACGGGGAAATACTTCGTGAGGGCGACCGAGGCCGGATCGAAGTCGCTGCTGGGGATGTGGTTATTAGGATATGCCGCGCCCGTGAACACGTTATAGATCTGCTGGGTTGTGACCGGGGTTCCCCCTGAATTGACGCATTCGCCGGAGCCGTTGAAGGTGTTGCCGGAGGCCGAATTGCAAAGGTTGCTGAAGTCGGCGTAGGCGCCGCCAGTGGAACTGCTGGCAAGGCCTTCTTCGGCGGCCGTGGGAGCCGTAAAGCTGGTTGCCGAACTGCCCAGGTGGATGAGGGTGTACTGATAGCCGTAGAAGAACTGCGTGGTCTTGCCGCTGGAGATGTGCGGGATCTTCACCGGTCCGCCAATGGTGCCGCCGAACTGATGGCGGTGATAGGTGTCCTGGGCGCCGGGGAGATTGAAGTGGTTTTCGGCGTTGAAGAAGCCGTTGCGAAGATACTCGAAGAGATCGCCGTGGAACTGATCGCCGCCGGACTTGGTGACGATGTTGACTACGGCGCCGGCGCTCTGGCCGAATTCGGCGTTGTAGTTGCTGGTCTGCACGCTGAACTCCTGCACGGAGTCCGGCATCGGATACGGATCGTTGACGTTGGTCATTTCGTCCAGGTTGTTGCCGCCGTCGAGCAGGAAGTTGTCCTGGTTGGGCAGAGTACCGTTGACGCTGGCGACTTCGACCGGGCTGAGCGACGTGCTCGAAAACGTCTTTCCGCTGCCCTGGTTCGCGCCGTTGCCCTCGTTGGAGGCATCGACGACGCCGGCGACCATCGTAACGAGGGTGGCCGCGGCTCTGCCGTTCAGAGGCAGATCCTGCACGCTGGCCGAGTTGATGACCTGCGAGAGTGTGCCGGTGGTGGTGTCGACCTGCGGCGCGTCAGCAGTGACAGTGACGGTTTGTGCCTGCGCGCCAACCCTCAGCGTGATATTCACAGTAAGCGCCTGATCGGCATCGAGGACGATACCTGTCTGTTTGTACCTCTCGAAGCCGGCTGCGGAGACAGACAGCGAGTAGGGTGCGGGCAAAAGGGTAGGGAATACGTAGCGGCCGTCGCTGCCCGAGACCGCCTTCATGGTTGTACCACTCACGGTTTGAGTGGCGGTAACGGTTGCCGAAGGTATGACCGCGCCACTTGGATCAGTGACCAGTCCGCTGATGGTTCCATAGCCCTGGGCGTGCAGGCTGACTGCTGAAAAACCCAGACAGAACCAGGCAATCGCGACAACTGTCGCTAGTGCACTCAGCAATCGCCGCCCCAGTGCCAGCGGCTTTCCGGCTTGAACGAACCCAGAAGTTTGATCTTGAAGCAAAAAACTCATAGAGATGCGCCTCCTTGCAAAAATACGTGCAAAGCAATCCGAACAATTTCGTAATGATGAAGACGAATCTTTTTCAGAAGCCGGACGAGCGGAGGTCCGACCTCAGCCAAGCATTAAATCCGTGCCTGCGATATTTGTCAATAGATATATCGTTTTGATTAAGGAATAAGGACTTCGTCTGGAAATCCCGGAGCAGCGGAGAAAAATGACAATTTCCTAGGATGGACAGAAGCTTCAACACCGGAACCAGGACATACCGGTAACGTCCGATAACGTATATTCTGTATAGTATAGCGATTAGGCTAGAATCGCCTTGATATTCTCGCCATATATCATTGATTTTGCTATGATTGTCGGCTCGCCGTGGAGCGACCCTCAGGCCTTCCCTGCGGGCCAACTGGTCAGCGGCGCACTCGCCCTACATCTTGTACCGGCCCAGGTCCTCGTCGTTGAGTCCCTCGAGCCAGGTGCGCAATTGTTCAGCTGTAGGGCCCTCGGGTGGCCCCGAGGTGTTCAGCTTGGCGGTCTGAAGCACGTGCTCTGAAACATAAATCGGACAGTCGGCCCTGAGCGCCAGCGCAATCGCGTCCGACGGCCGGGCGTCGATGGTCAGTTGTTCCCCGTCCTGGCGCACCCACAGGACAGCATGGAAGGTGTCGTCCTTGATCTCGGTAATGACCACCTTTTCGAGCTCGGCGTTCAGGTAGCGGATGAGGTTGCGCAGCAGATCGTGCGTCATGGGGCGCGGCGCCGTTAGCTTCTCGATCTCGATGGCGATAGCGTTGGCCTCGAAGATCCCCACCCAGATGGGCATCACCGTCTCCGAGCCCACTTCCTTCAGCACCACAATCGGCATATTGGTGGAGGGGTCCATCATCAATCCCCGTATCCGAACCTCAATCTCCATAGTCCCTTCTTTCGCCGATTCCTTTTTCCCGAAGATTTAGACGGTAAAGCCGTTCGATCTGAAGCCTACGTCACCTCGCCAATCAGGCTATTCGGGTGAGACGCCGTAATCCGTACCTGCATATAGCTGCCCGGGGCTGGAGCAATGGGCTGGTTCCAGGCAAAATTTACCGGCTTGTTCTGCGTGCTGCGGCCGGCAACTTGGCCGCGCGCCGGGTTCTGCCCCTCAACCATCACTTCCATAACTTCCCCGATGTGCTTGGAATAATTAGACCTTTGAATTTCTCGTTGGCGATCAAGCAGCACTTGAAGCCGCTTGGACTTCTCGGCCTCGGGGATCGAATCGATCATCACCAGGGCTGGCGTGTTGGGCCGCGGCGAGTACTTGAAAGCGAAGACGCAGTCGTACTCGACCTTGGCCAGCAGGTTCATCGTATCGATGAAGTCGTCTTCGCTCTCGCCCGGAAAGCCAACAATGATATCCGTCGAAAGCGAGATCTTTCGTTTCGCGGCTTTCATCCACGAGATGCGCTCCAGGTACCAGTCCGGCGTGTACTCCCGCGCCATGGCCTTGAGCACCCGCGCCGAGCCCGACTGTACCGGCAGATGCACGTGATCGCAGAGCGTCGGAAACGCATCGATCGCCTCGACAATGTCTCGCGTAAAATCGCGCGGATGGCTGGTGGTGAACCGCACCCGGCGAATGCCCGCAACCTGCCCCACCGCGGCCAGCAGCTCGGCAAAGCTCATCTTTCCTTCCGGGTCGCGGTAGCTGTTCACGTTCTGGCCCAGTAGCTGGATCTCCGTATAGCCAAGGTCGGCAATGCGTCGCGCTTCGTTGAGAACCGAAGCCGAAGTCCGGCTGCGCTCCTTGCCTCTCGTGAACGGCACCACGCAATATGAGCAGAACTTGTCGCATCCCTCAATGATGGTGATGTAGCCGCGATAAGGATTCTGCCGCGAGGTGAACTCGGTCTCGAACGTCTCGTCGGTCTGGCGATCGTCAAGGCCGGTGATGCGGTTTTCGCCGGCTTCCAGGCGCGCAATCATCTCCGGCAGCTTGCGGTACGACGCCGAGCCTGAAACCAGCGAGACGAAAGGCGCGCGCTCGAAGATCTTCTCGCCCTCCTGCTGCGCTACGCAGCCCAGCACGCCAAAGCGCTTGCCTGCCTTGTAGAGCGCCTTGTAATCGTTTAGCCGGTGAAAGACCTTCTGCTCCGCCTTGTCGCGGATCGAGCAGGTGTTGTAAAGGATCAGGTTCGCGTCCTCTTCGGTCTCCACGCGCACGTAGCCCTGCTGTTCCAGCGTGCCGATAACCTTTTCAGAGTCATGGGCATTCATCTGGCAGCCGAAGGTCTCGAGATAAAAGGTTTTCTGCTCCGCCATCTGCAAAGAGTATACCGGGTTTAGAACTTGGGGTCCTCACGGACAGGTCTTCGTCCGTGGGGTGGAAAGTTCCGCCGCCGTCGGCGCCTGCATCGTTACTGGCGCATCCCTGTGTGCAGGTAAGCAAGCAGTGCCGCCATTTGCTGCTCGGTGAACCGGCCTTCAAAGGCCGGCATCAATCCCCTGCCTGACAGCACTTCGCGCGCCACCACCTGATCGGTGGCCGGTAATCCGCTGGGCAAGGTGGAGTAATTGAACACGCCATGCAGATCAGGCGGAACCTTTTTGAGACCCAGATCATTGTCCTCATGGCAATGGGCGCAGCGCACGTCGTAAAGATGCTTGCCTTCGGCCTGCTCGGGCGTAAGCTCCGCGTGGTGGTGACAGCCGGAAATAATAAGAATCAAGGTGCAGCAGAGTGAGGCGATCGGCGCACTTGCCGCACCCCGCCAGCCTACAAAGGAAGATGGCATTGCCTTCATTGTAGGACCTGGGTGTCACCGCTCCTTCCATTGCTCCCACCCTTTATGCTGATCCCATGCAGCTTCCTTCGCTCGATGAGATCCGCGCCGCACGCGATATTGTGTACCGGCACATGCCGCCCACGCCGCAATACTCGTGGCCGCTGCTCAACCAGCGGCTCGGCGCAGAAGTCTGGATCAAGCACGAAAACCACACGCCCGTGGGCGCCTTTAAGATCCGCGGCGCGCTCGTCTATTTGAGCGAGCTTCTCAAGCAGAAGCCAGGCCTCGGTGGCGTCATCGCCGCAACGCGTGGCAACTTTGGCCAGGGCGTGGCCATGGCCGCGCGCCTCTTCGGCGTCAAATCCATCATCGTAGTGCCGCACGGCAACAGCACTGAGAAGAACCGCGCCATGCAGGCCCAGGGCGCAGAACTCATCGAACACGGAGACGATTTTCAGGAAGCGCTGGAATACGCCTGCGAACTGGCGCATGATCGCAGACTTGCGTTCGTCGAGTCCTTCCACGAGTGGCTGGTGCGCGGCACGGCCACCTACGCTCTCGAACTTTTTGAAGGCGCGCCGCCGCTCGACTCTGTCTATGTTCCCATCGGCCTGGGTTCCTCGATCGCAGGCGTAGCCGCCGTGCGCAATGCCCTTGAATTGCCGACGAAAATCATAGGCGTCGTCTCAGCCGAGTCGCCTTCTTACGCACTCAGCTTTCGCGAGCGCCGTGTTGTTGCGGCGCCCGCGCGCACCAGAATCGCCGACGGCCTCGCCTGCCGCGTACCCAATGCCAAAGCGGTTGAAGCAATCCTCGCCAACGTCGAGCGCATCGTGGAGGTTTCAGATACAGAAGTGATGGATGCGATGCGCACTTGCTATGAGGACACGCACAACGTGGCCGAGGGCGCGGGCGCGGCGGCGCTGGCCGGAGCCTTTAAGGAGAAAGACCGCATCTATCGCGTGGGCGTGGGCATCGTGCTCACCGGCGGCAATGTAGATCGCGAAGTGTACGCGGCCGTGCTCGAAAACTCAGTCGAGAACGCAGTCAGAGAGGCGACGACGCTGTGAGCAAGACAGACCAGAAATTCTCGGGCGCGAAATTAACGCCTTTGGCCCACAAGGCGCAAAACCGCTGCTTCGGCTGCGGCCCGGCCAACGCCGGTGGTTTGCGCCTCGACTTCTTTCTTGCCGAAGACCGTTCCGTCGTCTGCCTGCCCGCAGTAGCCGAAACCTTCGAAGGCCACACCGGCCTGTTGCATGGCGGCATCATCGCCACGCTGCTCGACGAAACCATGAGCAAATCTGTTCGCGCCCGCGGCTTCACCGCCATGACCCGCCACATGGAAGTCGATTACCTGCGCCCCGTGCCCTCCGTAACGCCGCTGCGCATCGAAGGCCGCGTCACCCGCAGCGAAGGTCGCAAGCACTGGAGCGAAGCGAAGATTCTCGACGCGCACGGCAAAGTGCTGGCGCAGAGCAAGGGCCTGTTCGTCGAAGTGCAGACGAAAACGCCCCCGCATCCGGCCCCGTAAACCCCGCACCATAACCAACGCGCCGCTGACTCGCTAACCTGCTACGCCGGGCAATTTTCGCAGTCAAGCGGCGCCAATTCGCTGCATCCATCAATGCACCATGTTGATCGTGTCCTGCGTGACGGTGTCAAAAGTAGTCACCGACTTGGCATTCGCCTCAAAAGCCCGCTGCGCGATGATCAGGTCAGAAAACTCGGTCGAGATGTTTACGTTTGAAGACTCCAGCGCGCCATCTTCGAGCGTGCCCAACCCGGCAGAGCCCGAAGTGCCAATCGAGGCCGTGCCGCTGGCCAGCGTGGTCGCGTAATCGCCATCGCCGAGCTGCTGCAGCCCTTGGAGGTTCGTCACATTGCCCAGCGCGATCTGCCCCACGTTCTGCGTCTGGCCGTTCGAGTAGCTGGCCGTTACCGTTCCGTCTGAGCCAATCGTAAAGCTCTGGTACTGGCCGCTCGCATATCCGTTGGCGTTCGTCGCCGAGACCGCTGAAGTCGTGTCCACTTGGCTAATCGTGGGCGTTCCGCCCGACCCGAGCAGGTTCCAATTGATCGAAAGGTTCGACGCGCCATCAGCCAGCCCGCTGAAGCCCAGATTCAGCGAAGAGACGTCGCCCGCGGCCGTGCCTACCGTCGAGGGCGTCGCCGCAGTGCTCGGCTGAATCTGCGTCAGGTTGCCGTTGGAATCGAAAGTCATGGTCCCGGTGATCGCTGCCGGAGCCGCGCCAGAGTAGTCCGAGGACGGCAGTGAGATGCTGTAGTCCCAGGTGTTGGGCGCGGCTGCTGTTGAGGCTTGCGTGAACGTGATGTTCATCGTGTGCGCCTGGCCCAGCGAGTCGTAAACCGTCACCTGCGCCGGAAAGCTGGTAGCAGGAGTTGTGGTGGCCGCAGAGTTCAGGTTGGCTGTCAGCGAAAGACTGGTTGTGGCTTGAGGCTCCTGCACCTGTCCAACGGGAATGTTGATGGCCGTAAGCGGGGCATTAGTGTTCACTACGCCATTCGCCGCCGGATAGCCCATTACGCTCAGCCCGTTCGAGGTCACCAGGTTGCCATTCGAGTCCAGCGAAAAGTTCCCCGCCCGGCTTAATTCATACCCGCCAGAGCCATTGTTGACGACGAAAAAGCCATTGCCCTGCAGCGCCACATCCGTGTCGACCCCGGTCGAATTCGGAGTGCCATTGGTAAAATTGATCTCGGTATTCGCCACCTGCGTCCCCGCGCCAACCTGAATCGGATCGCCCGCGCCGGTCGTGCCGACCTGCTGGTAGAACAGGTCCGAGAAGTTGGTCGACTCGGACTTGAAGGCCGTCGTGTTCATGTTCGATAGATCGTTTGCGATGGTGTTCAGGGCCGTTGAATCTGCACTGAGGCCGGTCAGCGGGATGAAGAAACTTGCCATGTTGCTCTCCTCTCGATTCCTGTTTTCGGTTCCGTCTTTTCGGTTCCCTCTTGCGGTTCTGTCTTCTCGGATCTTTCCGGTTCCTGGTCTCTTCGATTCCTTGTCTTTTTAGTTCCTGGCCGAAGCCTCAATCCAGACGCGCCTGATTTCTTTTCAGAGCTGTGGCAGCCTATTGCGTCCGGGCGCCGATCGTTCGAGCGCGTCCGTCCAGCGCGTGCCCCACGCGCTGCGCCGCAGCGCTCGTGGCCGGAACGCTGAGATTGCCGCTCGGCCCCTGCACAAGATGAGCAGCGGCAGCCTGCATGCCCAACGACCCCTGTTTTGCCGCCGCAGTGCCCGGATTCGCGATGGAATTTGCCCCGGCGCTCATGTGGGCCGGATTCGCCGCCGTCCCCGCTGTTACCTGCGTAGTCGAGTCGCTCGAGTCGGTGGTCGAGCCGCTCGAGCTTGAAGAAGACCCCAGAGACCCGCTCAGAGTCTGGTTGATGTCGATCAGCTGTTCCAGGCTGTTCACCTGCACAAGCTGGTCGATGTACTCGTTGGGATCGGTGTCCGCGGTCGGGTCCTGATTCTGCATCTCGGTGACCAGAAGCGTCAGGAAATCGTTGGCGGAGATGGTCGCCGAATCGCTGCTCGAACTGTCGGAGCTGCTCGATCCGCTCGTCCCACTCGATCCCGAGGTCGAACCCGACGAGTCCATGGGCGTTAGGGCCGGCGACAAGGCCTGGCCCGCCGTTAACTGGTGTTGGAAGATTGCCGCTGCTGCCATCGTATTCAATCCTTTCGCCGGATAACCCGCGCGGTGCTGCTCGCTTGCTTCGTTGCTTGCCCGCCAGTTAGTTCCCTGTTGCCTTTCACCCGTTCCTGTCGCCCCTATGCCACCACCGAGATATGCCTTCCTCTCGCGCCGCCTGAAACCGCAGCCGCCGGCGCGCCGCCATCAAGTCCACCATTAAGCCCATCATTAAGCCCGGCTGTCCTCTGCGCTGCCGATGAGCCGGCTACGGCAGAAATAGCGTAAGATTGCCCGCGTTCGGCCGGCTGGTGCTGGTGGTTCTGGCCGCCCGCTCCGTAATTCCCGCCATTCTGCCCGGCGCCGCCGCTGGCAAACTGCGGAGCCGCTCCTGGCGTGGCAATCGAAACCGATCCCACCCCGACACGCTGCTCGGCCAGATGCGCGCTCAACCCGGCCATGTGGCCGCCTAGCGTCTGCGCGGCGTCGGCCGAGCCGGGAACGATCGCCGCATGAATGCCGCCCGCGACCTGTTCCGCGCGCACCGCCACCCAGCCCAGCGTTGGATCCTGAAATCCGGCTTCAGCCTGATGCGGGCCGGTGTGCATCCAGGCGATCCCCGAGCCATTGGCCTGCGCATCCATCGCAGCGAAGGTCTCGCCCGCGCCCTTCCCGGATCCGATTCCCGATCCGATTCCCGATCCAGTCCCCGAGCCGGCCCCGAACCCATTCCCCATTCCTGAACCCGGCGCCCCGGCCACTGCTGCGACCGGCTGCAATGGCATCGCATGCGTCGCGCCCGCTACGCCCGCGGCCGGCGTGACCCCAATGCCGCCGCCATTGCCATGCTTCTGTGCTGCGCTTCCCTCGCCCGGCCCCGGATTTTGTCCCCCGCTTGGGCTTCGCGCCTGCCGTGAGGCTGAAACACTCTCGCGGCTCGCATCGCCCGCGTCTCCTTCTGAGTCCGCAGCAGCCGAGCTCTGGCCAGTCTGGTCTTGACTCTGGCCATCGGTCCTGTCTTGAGCGCCTGCCGCGTTGCTTGCGGCAGCCTGCGCCGTACTGTCTGCCGCGTACCCAGCGTGAGCAGCCGCCTGTTCGGGTGCCGTCCCCTGAGCGCCGGACACAATCTCCTGCTCATCGCCAGTCCCTCCGTGAGCGTCGCCTCCGCTCTCGCTCGCCGCCGGCGCAGCAACTGCGCCGCCGGCCGCTGCCGCCTGGGGCGCCAGTCCTCCGGGATGCTGCACCGCGCGAACCGGAAGAGGATTCATGAGCGCACTGCCTCCGTCTCTCCCGCTCCTCTTATCCGCATCGGTATGCCCAGCTGCAAACAGGCCCGCAGCGGAGCCGCCAACCGGCGCAGAAACCGGAAGCTGTTGCAGAATGGTTGCGGGATTGATGACCGGCGCAGTCAGCGCCATCCCGGGCCCGCCAGCATCTGCAGCCGCGTGATGCCAGGAACCGCTCTGCGCCCGGCTCTGGGCGTGATCTCTTTTCCCCACGTCTATGTTGTTCTTGCTGTCCTTGCTCGCCGCGCTCCGGGCCGAGGAGTTCCCGGGTTGCGTATCCTCCGGGCGTATCTTTACTGAACTGCTAATTACCGAATTGCTGATTGCCGAATCGTCGTCCACAGAACTGCCGGCCGCATTGATAGAGCCGCTTGCTCCGCTCGCCTGCTTCTGCCCGTTGACCGCCCCCGGATCGTTCGTTTCCGCGCGCAGGTCAGCCGCATCCATATCCCCGGCCGCATCTGGCTCGACTCCATCGTCACTCGGGCCGGCAGAGTGCATAGCCGCGAGCTCGGATTGCCAGCGGGTGCGAAAGCTTTCTGCTCCCTTGCTAGGGCTCGCAGCGGCATCCAAGGCAAACCCGGCAGCGAGCTCCGCACGCTGGCCGGAAAGATGCCCTGCTCCGGGTAAAACACTGGCGGGATTGCCAATGCTCCCGGCCGGGCTCGTTTCGATGTTGAGTTCGCTGCCCAGTGAAACGGTCACGCCGGAGAACCTTGCAGAAAGCGTGCCAAAGGAGAAAGGAGGGGGTTAGAAGAGTGTCAGGATCGGAAGCCTGGTGCCGGCCCGGGAATCTTAAATTAAGTTCAGACCGATTCCGCTCAAGTTTTTTGAAGTGATTCCAAAAGCTCCGCCCGCCAGATTCGGCTCATTTTTTACCGGCCGGCCTTGGCCTCAGCCGCTTCGCCGTCCAGCAGCTCATACTCTTCCCCGCTGCGCGCCCGTTCGCCCTGGCGGGCCCGCAGCTTCCCGCTCAGAAACCACTCATCCATCGTTTGCTGCTCCCGCTGACTGGCTTCCCGGGCCGCGCGGGCTTCGGCAGCGTGCACCAGCGTTTCGGCCTGGCGCCGCTCCACTCGCTTCGCCAGGAACTCCTTGCGGCGCGCGGCTACCTTGACATCGGCCTCGGCGATGCGCGGCACGAGCGCCACGGCCGACCGCCGCCCCAGCCGGGTCTCTTCGAGGCCACTGATCCGGTCGGCCACTTGCCCGCTCGCAACGCTTGCCGCAACCAGCGCGCGTCCGCGGCGTTCGCGTTCGTGGGCGACGGCGCGCGCATTCTCAATCTGCCGCAGCTCTGCTGTCGCCGCCGCGAGCGCCCGCTCCGCCTGTTCTTCTTCGAGCTCCAGCACCCGCAGCAGCCGGCGCATCGGCTTTGCCGCGGTCCTTCCTTGCGCTGCCGCCGTCATCTTCAAATCTCCTCGGCCAACTCCGCCAGCCGCGCGAGCGAGTCGCTCAGCCGGGACCGTTCGTCCGAGCGCTGCGTAAGAAACGCGCGCAGCGCGCCGCGGGCGGCAATGGCGCGGTCGAGTTCCGGGTCCGCGCCCGGCTTGTAGGCGCCAATCCGGACCAAATCTTCCGAGCGCGCATACACCGCCATCAGCCTTCGCGCCAGCGCCGCCTGCTGGCGATGTTCGGCTGCGGCCACCGCCGGCATCAGCCGGCTGATCGAGTCCAGCACCTCCACCGGCGGATACCAGGCCTCCGCGGCCAGTGAACGTGAAAGAACAATGTGCCCGTCCAGGAGCGAGCGCACCGCATCCACCAGCGGGTCCTGCTGATCATCGCCCTCCATCAGCACGGAGTAAAACGCCGTAATCGATCCTGTATTGAACTGCCCGGTCCGCTCGATGAGCTTTGCTAGGCGCGTAAACACCGAAGGCGTGTAGCCTTTGGCCGTCGGCGGCTCGCCCGCTGCGAGGCCAATCTCCCGCGCAGCCATGGCGAAACGAGTGAGCGAATCGAGCACCAGCAGCACGTGCCGTCCCTCGGCCGCAAAGTGCTCGGCGATCGTCGTCGCCGCCAGCGCC
Organism: Acidobacteriaceae bacterium; assembly: GCA_030049955.1. The sequence goes on along the minus strand of JASIJX010000426.1, from coordinate 2,184 downwards.
GCGCGCAGCCTGAGCAGCGGCGGCTGATCAGAAGTCGAGACCACCACCACCGAGCGCGCCCGGCCTTCTTCGCCCAGCGCGTCTTCGAGGAACTCGCCCACCTCCCGCCCGCGCTCGCCCACCAGGCCCACCACCGTCACATCCGCCTCGGTATTGCGCGCCATCATGCCGATCAGCGTGCTCTTGCCTACGCCCGATCCGCCGAAGATGCCCACCCGCTGCCCACGGCCCACGGTGAGCATCGCATCGATGGCGCGGATGCCCGTGCCCAGCGAGTTTCGGATGGGCACGCGGTCGAGCGGCGGGCGCACTGCTCCTTCCACCGGCAGCATGCCCGCAACCTCCGGCGCAGGGTAGTCGCCCACACCACTCCCCACACGAATATCGATCGGCTCGCCCAGCGCGTCCAGAACCCGGCCCATCAGTCCCGGCCCTACCCCGATCTGCGGGCGCGCGCCCAGCGCCGTAATCGTATCCCCAAAGCAAATTCCCTCGGCGCTCTCGACCGGCATGGAAAGCAAATTCGACCCGCGGAAGCCGATAACCTCGGCGAGATGAACGCGGCCATCGCGGCCCGTGATCTCGCAGCACTCGCCCACCGAGGCCACCGGACCCGCCGACTCGATCGTCTGCCCCACGGCCTCGAGCACCTGTCCGCGCCATCGCCACGGCTGCAGGCGGTCCAACCGCGCAAAATAGCGGCCGAGATAGCGGTTGGGCGGCTCCGTCATGCGGCACTCTCGCGGACAAGTTTTTCCCGAGGACGCGTTGCGCTCACAGAGGCGCCCACCGCCGCTGTATTTTCGGCAAAAGTATCGGGGAGAAGCTCGAAAGCCCGCTCGACCTCGTCAAGCTGCGCATCGATTCCGAGGTTCGCCGTGCCCAGGGCCGTTTCGATGGCGCAATCGCCCAATTGCATCCCTTCGTCTGCCACAACAGCCGGACGAACGCCGAGCTTCGGCATCGTCGCCATCGCTTCCTTCCACATTTCGAGCTCAGCGGCCGGCACGCGCAGCCGTGCTTCGGTCGAGGCGGCGATCTGGCCTAGCGCCACCCGCACCGCGCCGCTTAACAGCAGCGGATCGGCCGCGGCCTCGCGGCGCAGGATGCGCGCGGCGACGGCGAGCGCCAGCTTCACGGCTTCACATTCCACAGTTTTGAGATAGCGATCGCGCTCGCCGGCAAAGCGCTCGAGTGCTGCGCCGACTTGTGCCAGCCGCCGCTCCTCTGTTTGGGCGTGCTCTTGAGCGCGTGCCTGCGCCTCGGTGGCGCGCGCCTCCTCGCGGCCCTCCGCAACACCCTGCCTTCGGCCAGCCTCGAAGCCAGCCTCGAAGGCGCGCTCGCGCTCTTCGCCAACCAGGCGGGCCATATCTGAGTCTGAGACTGGCGAACCCGAACGTGCATCCGACGAATCTGATTCTGCCGGACCTTTTGCCGGAAGTAGATCGTCTGAAGCTGAATCGAGCGATCCAGGCCCATCAGCAGCGAATGAGACAGCCGGATCATCCCAGCCTTCCCAGGCGGGCACGAAGGCTGCGCCCGGGCTCTCGGGATATTCGAAGCGGACTACGCCACCAGACTGGGCGCCCGCCTCGCTGCTCACCCAAGTCTCCGGCCCCTGCCGAAATTTGCTCTCGCCCGCCAATTCCGCCCGCCCGTATTTCCTGCTGATTTCTTCCCGCTCGTCTTCGCTTCGACCGATTCGTTTCTCGCTGCTGCCCGTTCAGGCCAGCATCTCGTCGCCGCTTTCAAGCTTCAGGATCACCTTGCCTTCGGCCTCCAGCCGCCGCGCCAGGTTGAGGATCTCCTGCTGTGCCTGCATCACCTCGCGCGACCGCACCGGTCCCAGCACTTCCATGTCCTCTTTGAGCATCTCGGCGGCGCGCGAGCTCATGGCCTTGAAGACCTGCGCACGCAGCTCGTCGTTGGCGCCGCGCAGCGCCAGCGCCAGCACTCGCTTGTCCACCCCGGAGACGACCTCGCGCAGGCTCGCCGACGGCACCGTCATCAGGTCCTCGAAGGTAAACATCAGGTTGCGAATGTTGAGCGCGAGCTCCGGCTGCGCCTCTTCGATGGTTTCAAGAATTTTTTTGGCCTCCTCGGCGTTGACCCGGTTCAGCAGGTCGGCCACGGCCTTGAACCCTGAGTAGCTCTTGCGCGCCGTGTCGCCCATGTTCTCCAGGC
>JASIJX010000050.1 GCA_030049955.1 Acidobacteriaceae bacterium | reverse complement strand
GCTTCGCGTGATTCGCTCAGGATGACAGTGGGTGGGGCAGTGAAGTGCTGGGCGTTATCCATAAAATTGCCGGAAGGCCAGCCGCTTTTCGTTTACAAACAACCGTCCCAGGACTACGCCGAATAAGAAACCGCCGATGTGGGCGAGGTAGGCTACGCCGCCGGTGTGGGCTTGAGCGACTACGCCGAAATCGAATACCTGCAGAAGAAACCAGAAACCGATGAGAAGCACGGCGGGGATGAAGGTGATGCGGATGAAGATGAATATGAAGAGCAGAGTGCGGATGCGGTCGCGCGGATAGGTGACGATGAAGGCGCCCATCACGGCGGCGATTGCGCCGCTTGCGCCCAGGGCAGGAATGTGCGAGTTGGGGTCGCCCAAGACCTGCGCGCCCATGGCAATGAGGCCGCCGGCGAGATAGAAAAACAGGTAGCGCAGGTGGCCCATCGCGTCTTCCATGGCCGGCCCGAAGGCCCAGAGGAAGACCATGTTGCCGATGATGTGCATCCAGCTGGCGTGCATGAACATGGACGTGAGCAGCGTGATGGAGTGATGCCCGTGGGTGACGCGGTAGGGGATGACGGACCAGGTGCGGACGAAGCGTTCGCCGCCGGAGAGCTCCAGAAAGAAGACCCATGCGTTGATGACGATGAGCAGCAGCGTGACGCTGGAGGCGGCGCGCGGGCGGCGCGTCGCGTCGCCAAGGGGAATGACGCCGGCCATTACATGCCGCCTTTGCCGAGCAGGATGCCGTAGGTCATTGCGCTTTTTCTCCGATGCCGCATGCCGTGCTGATGGAGGCTGTATGCCAGATGGCTACCCCCGGCTTTACCTTGCTCGACGCAATAATGGAATTGTCCAATCCTCCTGCGAGCAATGAACCATTGGGACTGAGGGCTCCGCTCTCGCTGTAGAGAATTGGAGACGTGCAACTCTTTCCATCCTTTATGTTCCAGAGCCAAAGCCGGCCTCCGCTATGCCCGAAGACCAAGTGCGATCGCGAATCTATTGCTGCGAAGCCGCCCTCTGAGGGATTCCACTGCGGCAGTCTGCCAAACTTCTGATCGGGGAACAATTCGCCTGTGCCCAGCCGAACTGAAATGAAACTGTGGTCATCCTCTGGATCGCCATAGATGTACATATCCGAATCTGTATCTAATGACAATGGCCATGCTGATTTTGTCGGGAGTTGAATTTCCGATTCTTCCTTCCAAGTCTGGGTATTCCGAACAACGAGGCTGTCATGGCGGACAGTCATCATTGCTTTGCCATTAACAGAGAGAATGGGTGACCATTCGTTTGGAAACACCTTTGTGGGCTTCCCTGAGGCGGCGTCGATCACGAACGTCGGCCCTCCGTTTCCCGAGCCGACCAAAGAGGAGTTGTTCAGGCCAAACTCGAGAGAGCGCACTGGTGCATTTTCGACCTGGACGCTCCGTAATAGCGAGCCGTCCGTTATGCTCCAGATCAATATCTTTGAGTCTCCTTGTCCGGCGGTGGCGATCAACTGATTATCCGGTGAGATGGCAACCGCGTTGACGATGCCTTGCCCTGTTTCGACTGCTCGGATAACGGAGCCCTTTGCAGTATCCCACAATACGACCCGGCCGAAATCCTTTCCTGCCGCTAGTAGTGAGCTATCGCGACTAAATGCCAAAACGTTGATTGTAGATGGAGTCCCAACTCCAGAACGTATTCTGATTTCGTTTCCCACTACTTCGACACCGCTCTTCGGTTCCTTGTGCTTCGTGTCATAAAGGACGGTATCTGGCTTCGGAAACAAAGCTTGCGCGAATGACTGCCCGTCGACGGCCAAAAGAAGCGCGGTGAACAAGAAAGACAGGTAGGGTTTCATGCCAGAGGCCTTTCCATTCGAAGTATCCGGTGCCAAACTTTCTACATGCCGCCTTTGCCGAGCAGGATGCCAATGCCGTAGGTGACGGCGCCTTCGACGGCGCCAACGATGGTCATTTCAAGTCCCGATGACCACCAGGAGCGCACGGTGATGAGGCTTTTGGCTGCGCCTACGGCAAAGTGCGCTGCCAGCGAGACGATGCCGGCGGTGATGACTGCGGGAATGCCCTGCATGAAGAAGAAGGGGATGACGGGAATGATGGCGCCGACGGCGGTGGAGAGTGCGCCGGAAAGCGCCGAAACCAACGGATTTGACAGCGCCTCTTCGCTGGAGCCGAGCCGCTCGCTGGAGAGCGCGCGGAGAAGCTGGTCGGGATCGCTGGCGATGTGGTTCACCATGTGGATGGCGTCTTCTTCAGGCAGGCCCTTTACCTGGTAGTAGAGCGAGAGCAGTTCGCGCGCCTCGGGGCCGTTCATCCGGATGGCTTCGCGCTCGCGCTCGACTTCGGCGTAGTAGATTTCGCGCTCGCTTTTGGCGGCGAGGTACGCGCCCGAGCCCATGGAGAGTGCGGAGGCGATCATTCCCGAGAGGCCGGCGAGCAGCACGTAATGGCTGGTTTGCGCCGGGTTGCCGAGGGTTGCGCCGGAGACGCCGGAGACGATGCCGAAGATGGCGCCCAGGCCGTCGTTAACGCCGTAGATCGCGTCGCCAATCCACGCGCCCGGCTGTTTGCGGCCCTTGTTGCGCTTGGCCAGCAGCTCGTCGAGCACGGCCTTTGGTTCGATCTTCGGTACGCCGGCCGGCGCGTGGTAGTGGCCGCGCAGGAGCGCCCCAAGCTCGCGGTAGTGGTCCTTCTCGTCCTCAATGACGTGCTCAAGAATGGCGATGGAGCCCTCGTCGCCGAGGGCCTTGAGCTGTTCGCCGTAGCGGGCGATGTCGCGGCTCTCTTCGATTTCAAGCCGGCGCAACGCCATGCCTATGCCGCCGGCGCGGTGGGTGAGCGAATCGGCCTGACCCGCGGGTCCGCCGGTGTAGATGGGCTGCGGTCCGCCTAGCTCCTTGATGCGGCCCTCCCACAGCATGGCGTGCTCCATCTCCGCTTGCGCGAGGTGTCGCAGCACCTGCGCGCGCACGGGATCGGTGTCGCGATCGGCCAGCGCGGTGTAGGTGTGGAAG
>JASIJX010000425.1 GCA_030049955.1 Acidobacteriaceae bacterium | reverse complement strand
GCAGCCTGAGCCGCATCAGGATTGTGCAACTGGATTCAAGGCGGCACGATTCCGGCGTTCAAGTGCGAGCTTGTGGCTGCGGGCGCGATCCGCCGATTCACCTTGCCCCAGCGAATGCTTCATCCGCCGAGGGAGCGCATTTCTTCCCACGAGACATTCCACCATTTCTTTACTGCGCGGGATATAGGATCGCAGTTACTATTTTTGCGGAGTGCAGCCGGGCAGGCGCCGCGGTACTTGCGAGACATGTGCCGCCTGGCGAAGGGAGGATGGATGACGCTGACGCGGAGGATGTGGCGAGAAGCGATTCCAGAAACGATCGTGAAATCGATTCTGGGGAGATCGATTCTGGGAGTGATCTGTGTGGGGGCGATAACGATGAGCGCGACAGCAGCGGCAGCGCAGCAGACTGCGAGAACGCAGCAGCAGAACCATCGGTGGGCAATCGTGGTGCACGGCGGCGCGGGCGTGATCGAACGCAAATCGATGACGCCGGAACGGGAAGCTGAGTATCGCGCGGGCATGAAGGCCGCGATTGAGGCAGGCGTGGAGGTGCTCGACCGCGGCGGGGCGTCGCTGGATGCCGTCGAGGCCACAATCCGCATTCTCGAGGACGATCCAAATTTCAACGCGGGCCGCGGAGCCGTATTTGCGGCCAATGGAACCAACCAGCTCGACGCAGCCATCATGGATGGCGCGACGCTGAAGGCCGGAGCCGTGGCAGACGTGACGCGCACGCGGCATCCGATCAGCCTGGCACGCGCGGTGATGGAAAAATCGCCGCATGTTTTTCTGGTTGGGCCGGGGGCCGATGAGTTCTCGAAATATGCCGGGCTCGAGCAGGTTGATCCCAGCTTCTTCTTCACCGAGCGCCGCTGGCAGTCTTTGATCAAGCAATTAAAGAAAGAAGGCCTGCCGATTCCGCCGCGGCCCGCGGGCGCGCCGCCGGAGCCGAAGACTCCCCTGGCCGAGGTTGAGCCGCCCGACGTGCACAAGTACGGAACGGTAGGCGTGGTGGCGCTCGACCGGCAGGGAAACATCGCTGCTGGAACCTCGACCGGAGGCACGCAGGCTAAGCGCTGGGGCCGCGTAGGCGACTCGCCGATTATCGGCGCGGGCACCTACGCTTCGAATGCATCATGCGCTGTTTCGGCGACAGGTACCGGCGAGTACTTCATCCGCCTGACTGTGGCGCGGGAGGTGTGCGCGCTGGTGCAATACAAGGGCTACAAGCTGCAGCAGGCGGCCGACGACGTAATCCATCGCCAGCTTGAAACCATCCACGGCGACGGCGGATTGATTGCGATTGCGCCGGACGGGCAAATGGCATGGAGCTTCAATACGCCCGGCATGTTCCGCGCAAAGATGAGCGAAGGCGGACAGCTGCAGTTGGGGATTTATAACGACGAGCCGTGAAGATCGGCTGTTCGGCAGGGATGAAGCGCGCTTTTCCAAATTCCAATGCAAAAAGGCCGCCCGACTGGCGGCCTTTTTGCATTGCGATCGCTTGAAACTACTGCTGCGCCGGCGCCGCGGGATTGCGTGAATCGGCCTTTTCCGCCATCACCTTCTGCGCGGTCGTCTCGAGCGCCTGCGCTTCAGGCATATAACCGAGGGCCTTCTGAATCTCGGGATCCCAGTCGGCTATAACGCGCAGGCCCTGAAGCTGACCGAACTGGATGGTCACAATCTCCTGCTTGATGCGCGCCTTCAGCCAGTCGGAGGCGCCGCTGATGTCAGCCTGTGTCCACTCGACTCCCTGATCGGTAAGGAACTTTTCGAAATCCTTCATCACCGCATCATTCACTTCGAAGTTCTTGTCGATCGTGTGATTCGAAGCGTAGACCGGCGCGAAGTGGAAGAACACGTCCTTGTAGAGCAGCTCGTCCTGGAACCGGTTCGTGGGCGGAGTCTCGATCTTCTCATCGGGAGTGATGCCGCCGCCGCCGTAGACGGTACGGCCGGAGTCAGTAAGCTTCACTTCGCGATTGCTCGAGTTGGCAGCCAGTGCGCCGGCGTGGTTGTAGTAGTAGTCGTAGAGCGAAACGCCGTTGTAATTGCGCTGAATGAGCCGGCCTGAAGGCGTGTAGTAGTGGTAGGTGGTGAGCGCCAGGCCGGTGTCGTCGCTCAGGTTATAGACCGTCTGCACCAGGCCCTTGCCGAAGGTGGTTTCACCCACGATCAGGGCGCGGTCGTGATCCTGCAATGCGCCGCTCACGATCTCGGCCGCCGAAGCTGTATTCCGGTTGACCAGCACCACGATCGGGAAGGTTTTTCCGTCGTTGCCGTGCGTGGCCGTGTAGTTCTGGTCGGGATAGGCGCGCCCGCGCTGGGATACGATCGTCTGCCCCTTGGCCAGCAGGTGATCGCAAACGTCCACAGCCTGGCTCAGCAGGCCGCCGGGGTTGCCGCGCAGGTCAAGAACCAGACCTTTCAGATCGCCGAAGCTCTCGATGGCATCCGAGACCTCTTCGCCGGTCGTCTCCTGGAACTGTGTCAGGTGGATGTAGCCGACGCCTGGCCGGATCTCATATTTAAGATCGACCGAGGGGTGAGGAATCTCGTCGCGGACGAGGTCAAACACGAGCGGCTTGGCCTCGCCGTAGCGGACGGTCGTCACCTGCACGTGCGTACCCTTGGGTCCTTTGAGCGCCTTAGCCACCTGGTCGCTCGACCAGCCGTCGGTGCTCTTGCCGTCTACCGCAGAAATTACATCGCCAGGATGGATGCCGGCGCGGTAAGAAGGCGTACCCTCATACGGTGTTACGACGAAGACCTTGTTGTCCTGCTGCTGGATGACCATGCCGACGCCGTAGTAGTGACCGCGCTGATCCTCGCGCAGCCTGGCGTATGCCTTGGGATCGTAGAAGTTGGAGTGCGGATCAAGCACGCGCAACATGCCCGGAATGGCGCCGTCGTAGATGGCATCCTCGGCCCTGTCGCCGGTGATGGGCTCGGCGTAGTTTTGCTCGACCAGCGTATAGACGTCAGTAAACGACTTGAGACTGTCGCGAAGCTGGCTTTCGTCGGCCGAGGATTGCGCGCCGACGCGGCGCTGCAGAACGGTTCCCGCAACGGCACAGACGGAGAAGAAAAGAATGACGGTAAAGAATGCGCGACGGGCGCGGGGCGTCATAAACGGACGAACCTCCAGACGGTGTGCGGCAGGCGGGAAGTTTCCAGCAGGTCCTCACTGAACATCGGACCCGCTGCGTCGGCGCCGCAAGCGCAGGCACAGAAAAATTTGACCTTGCCCCAACTCCGGCAAGGCCCTCTACTGGAAACCGCTCTACGCAGGCCGCAGAGCTGTCTTGGGCTAAAGTATAGCACCGAAAGCTTAGACGGCCTGGCGGGGCAGCCGGTAGCGAGGGTGCGATGGACGACGCCTATCGGGCCGGGAATCAAGCCCTTAAGAATGAGACACCGGGGGCTGGTCCTTGGGCCGGAAGCTGCCTGGTGGTCATTCCTCCTCATTTCTGCGGTGATGGACGACGTAGCGGCCGATCATCCAGCCAACGGCACTGCCGACCAGCACGTCTGAGGGGAAGTGCTGGCGCCCCAGCACTCTCGCGGCGCTCACACCGGTTGCCAGGCCATAGGCGGTGATCTGCGTGAGAGGGCCATTGTATTCAGTAGCGATGACGGCGGCTGAAGACCACACAATCATGCAGTGTGTGGAAGGAAAGGAAGAATCGAAAACCGCGCTGGTCTGAAAAAACTTGCCCCGAGAATCATTGACATCGGGCCGCTCCCGCATTGAGACAAGCTTCAGCACTTCGTCCACGGCCAGGCTGTCGACCATCGCTTCCCCGCCCAGAATTCCGGTCTCGGTCGCGTCGTCGTCGTGGTGAATGCGACCGAGGCCGTAAATGATCACCGGGGCAGAGACAAACCCTCCGAGGAGCGCATTGGAAGCCGTGACGGCGTGGTTATTGAGGGATGTGTCTATAGGCACGTGGTTGGCCATGACTTCGTGATCGGTCGTCATTAACACGGCTGTACCCAGCACCAGCAGCGCGGGTCCCACGGCATTGGATGGGTTCAAGTGCGCAGGGCTGGTCCAGATTGCCACCTGGTCGGAGAGAATGTGCCGCGGCGTGTTGGCTACGGTCACTTGATTGTCCGATTGGGTCTGGGATTGCTCGGTCTGGGATTGCTGGGTCTGGGACTGCTGGGTCTGGGGCTGCGGGGCATCCGGCAAGGTACCGCTCTGCGTTTGGGCAGACGCGCAACAGGCAATGCCCGAAGCAAACAGTATTGAAGAAACGACCAACCGCAATGACATGAGCAGACCTTTCTCCCGGTGGTATCTGAAATTGTTGGACGTTTGCTGAAACGGTAATTGGTGTTAACCAAGCGAAAAACTTTGCTGACGCCGCGGGAGGGAATTTCTCAGGAAACATGCCCCAGGGATTGAAGCCCAGCACCAATTTTATTTCGCTCGCCGGCAAGAATGAAGCCACGCCCTGATATATAGCCGCCATATAGCCGCCAACAACCAAACGACCAGAGGTCTCCTCTGGATTTCACCATACCGGAATGGTCACGTTCTTCTGCTCAATTTCGTGATCCAGAATTTCGTGATTCAAGCTCGCGCCGCGACTTTCTCCGCCCAGCCTGCTTCGCAACCATCTCTGAGCAAAAGACATCGACCTCTCTGTTATTTATGCCAGTTGTCCCTGCCTGCAGTATCGCCCAGGATGGACTGCGGAAGGCTCTCGTTTCTTCCGGAGGAGGATTCTAGATGAAATCAAAGAGACAAGCCTGGCTCAGGCCGGGAAGTCGCAAGTGGACGCAAATATTTTTATTCGCAATGCTGATGATTTTTTCCTTTAGCTACGTTCAGGCACAGGACTTTGAACATTGGAACTTCAGCATCGGCGGCGGAGTAGGCTTTCCCGTCGGACGACTCGGTAATTTCACCAATCCCGGCGGAAACTTCGTAGTCGGCGGCGGAAAGAGTATCAGTCGCATGGTGGGTATCAATGGAGAATTCATGTGGAATGATCTGCCCATCAATTCAACGACCCTAGCGTTACTGAACACTTCCGGCGCATCAGCCCGGCAATATGCCGTGACAGCCGACCCCATCGTCCGCTTTGGACACCGCGCCGGGGGCTACGTTACTGGCGGCATTGGCTGGTACCACCGCTCAGGAGAAACAACCACGCCGACAACCGCGGTCGTTTGCAACAACTATTGGTCGTGGTGGGCTAATTGCACAATCGGGACCGTGAGTATCGTTACGGGAAGCACGAGCTCCAACGCCTTTGGCGAGAACATCGGTGGAGGGCTCACCTACCGCTTCGGCGAGAGCCATATCAAGTTTTATACCGAGTTCCGTTATCACCACGCCAGCTACAACCATGTATCAACCGAACTGATTCCTCTCACATTCGGATTCCGGTGGTAGACGGACTGCGGCCGTTCCAGGCCAGTTCAAAGTGACGAAACACCGCTGTCCGGCCTTGGCGGCCGGTTGGGGAGGAGTTTTTCCTTCCGCCAATAGACGAGCCAGAAGGGGATGCCTTTTGACGGCCTGGCCCGGAAATCGCCTTCCGGCTCGCCCGCCATTTACAATGGCGTTTATGCAATCAGTGGTGATTCGTCGCCCTTGCTGACCCTATGATGAATAGATTTCTACGCCCTGCCGCCATGCTATGTGGCGCCCTGCTCGCGGCCTTGGGAGCCGCGGCGCAAAACCCTCTGAGCCAGCCAGCGAGTCCCTACGGCGGCACCGTGGTCGAGGACATCGTCGCCCGCGTTAACGACCAGATCATCACGCAGTCGGACTACGACCGGGCATTGCAGCAACTGGACGAGGAAGGCCAGCAGCACGGCGAATCGATGCAGGATATGGCGGATGCGCGCAGGGACCTGCTGCGCAACCTGATCGACCAGCAGCTGTGGCTGTCAAAGGGCAAGGAGCTGGGGGTTACGGGCGACACCGAGCTGATCAAGCGGCTCGACGATATCCGCAAACAGTACAACATGGCTTCGCTCGAGGACCTGGAAAACGCCGCCAAGGAGCAGGGCGTCTCCTGGGAAGACTTCAAGCAGAACATCCGCAACCAGATCATTACGCAGGAAGTGATGCGGCAGGAGGTGGGCGAGAAGATTCAGTTCACCCCCGGCGAGGCGATGCAGTATTACGAGCAGCACACGCAGGACTACCAGCAGCCGGAGAGCGTGCGGCTGAGCGAGATCCTGATTCCCGCCAGCGTTGACGATCCGGCGAAGGTGGCCACGGCCAAGACCAAGGCTGACGACATTGAAGCGAAACTGAAGGCGGGAGCGGACTTTGCAGACCTGGCTCGCACCGAGAGTCAGGGGCAGACGGCTGCCCAGGGCGGCGACCTGGGGCAGTACCGCCGCGGCGCGCTGGCCAAGGTGATTGAGGACAAGACATTCGACCTGCAAGCCGGGCAGTGGACCGCTCCGATTCAGACACGGCAGGGCTGGGTGATCTTCAAGGTGACGCAGCACACCCCCGCCGGCGCGCAGCCTTATAAGGACGTGCAGGAGCAGGTGGAAGAGGCTCTGTATATGAGCCGCATGGAGCCGGCGATCCGCGCGTATCTGACGAAGATGCGCGACGAGGCGTTTATCGACATCAAGCCGGGATATGCGGACACCGGCGCCAGCCCGAATGAAACCAAGCCGGTATTCAGCGCGTATGTGCCACCGGCGCCGAAGAAGAAGGCGAAGCTAGAGCGGACGCGGTACCGCGAGAACACGCACGGATTCCGGCAGAAGAGCGCAGTGGTTTCAGACGAGCCGCCTGCGAATCAGGCTGCAACCTCAAAGGACCAGAAACACAAGAAGAACGAGGCAGAGAAGCCGGGCAAGAAGGAGAAAATCCGCTTTGGGCAGGCTCCGCGCGAGACGCTACCAACGGCTTCCGGAGGCTCGAACACGGAGAATGCCGGCGCCTTGCCGGAAAACCAGGCGGCCAACGAGCCAGTGAATCCGCTGGAGCCGACTGCGCCCACGGAGAAGACGCGCTTCAGCGATCGCGCACGCACCGAGAAGAAGCACAAGAACTCCAGCGCGCAGAACAACAACCAGACGCCGGCTGCACCCGATGCTGCCGAAGTCGCGGACCGGGAAACGCAGTCGGCGCCGCTGGGACTGAGCGGCGACACTGCGGCCAAGAAGAAGAAAAAGAAGGCGCAGTCCACGACGGGCGAAAAGACCCGCCTGTCGCAGGAGGCCAAGAAGCCGTCGGCGCCGAA
>JASIJX010000424.1 GCA_030049955.1 Acidobacteriaceae bacterium | reverse complement strand
GGAACTGGAGCAAAAGATAGGACCAAAGAAGTTCATGGAACTGCTGATGGAGGCTTCCCGCTAAAAAAGTGAAGGGGACCTGCTCAACTGGCTCCTACTCCAAAGCTTAATTTCAGGCACGCCGCGATATTTCTCAATCAGCCCCAAAATGCAAACACGGGAACCCGGCTCGGGCAACTTGCCAACCGCCAGCCTGTCCTCTCCCCAAATCACGATTGTAAATATTTGATGCGGATAGGGAGCGTCCAAATTGATGAACGTTGGCTTTTCTCTGCTGCTCGTCGCAGTCCGCTCATCGGCGACCTTACCACAGACCGTGGCCTTTTCACCAACATGATTCTTGGCGTCTGCGGCTGAAATCGATTGTGCGCTGAGGGGTACGAGAGCAAGTCCAAACACCGATAGAAGGAGCAACTTTGACCGTTCCATGCAAACCTCGCAACGGATCGGAAGTCGGGAAACACGATACTCCCACAAATCGGATCAGAAGTCCATATCCGAGTCGTTAAAGCTTTGCTCCCGTAGAGTACGGCGTCCGGCCTCGTATCGGTTCTGAGCCGTCTGGAGAGCGGCCCATAGTGCCGTGACGCCGATGGATCTGGAAATGTACGAGGAGACCAAACGGGAGAATACGACCGTCTATGCGTGGTGATGCTCATGGCTTGCTATGGCAGGCGCAACCATCAGGAGATTCAGGAATTGGCGGGACACAAGACAATCACCATATCGGCACGATGCGCGCACCTGTCACCGGATCATAAGCTCTCAGTGATTGGCCGCATTTCGGCAAGTGCGGCGGGAAAGGCTACGGCCGGGAGCAACAGCCACCAGAACCGCCAGTCGCCAGTGTGGACGGGAAAAATCAGACTTCGGCTCGGACAGTTGCATTAAGTTGTTGATTTGGCTGGTGCCCTGAGGGGGACTTGAACCCCCACGTCCTGTTAGGGACTGCGGATTTTAAGTCCCCCTACGGCATCCCTTAAAAGCCGCAATCACCTGTATTTACAGGCCTTTTCGCAATCTTGCCCCGATGGGTCCGTGAAGATCGGTGTGGACTGGTCCCGATTGGATAGTCACGAATCGGTCACATCGGTGTATGCCGGTTCCGCGATAAATCCCCCCAATCTGGATCCGCTAAGCGATTTTCAATCGTGCTGGTCCTAGTGTTTTTGGGAGTTGCTCTGTCGCCCAATCCGCTACCCCGACAACAGCCTCGGACCTTAAGGAAGTCTGCCAAAAAGCAGGCGCTGCGGTCTCTGACAAAGGAAAGTGGGAAGGCAAACACCCAGACGACATTTTTGCCGTAAGCCAGTGCAGGACTTATCGAGGGCTGGATTCAAGAATCAAGTCGATTTGGGATATCGCCTCGGCATTGGTTCAGCACCTGAAAGACACGCCTCTGGATTCTGGAAATCGGCAGATCTACTTCTCCAGCAAATTCTTCTCGATTACGGGCTCATCACTACCAGGCTGATTCCCACTACTTCTCCGACTGCGAGCACCTATCAGCCAACTTCGGCGGGGTCCGGGCAAGAAAACTTAATAATGCAGATTACCTTCGTTATTTCTGAAAAAGTTGACATATAATTCCGAAAAGGCCAAAGGCGACGGTTTCTAACGTTGCTAGTTTTGTGCAACGCACCTTCCTGTGCTGTCCTGTGCTGCGCTTAAGTTGCCTATCCGAAAAGCTGAAGCCGTCAGTTTCTAACGTTGCTGGTTTTGCGCGACACCTTCCGATGCAGCCCTTAAGTTGCCCTTTCCGAAAGAGCTAAAGGACGGTTTCTAGCTAGTTTTGTGCAACGCACCTTCCTTTGCTGCCCTTAAGTTGCCCATCCGAACAAGCTAAAGACGCGGTTTCTACGTTGCTAGTTTTGTGCAACGCATCTTCCTATGCTGCCCTTAAGTTGCCCGAATCGACGCCCCTCGCGTGTCGTTTGGCGGAGGGCATGAGAAAGTGTGAAAGCTTCAGCGCGTCCGGCCCCGAGTCTGCTGAATTAAATCGCAATTTTTGTCCGGAATAACGCAAGGAGCCACCATGGGTTCAAACGTGTTACCAAGCCTCAGCACAAATTATTTATCCGGCACGACAGAGCCACGTTCCTTGTCGATTGCCTTGATCGGACCGGACCAGAGCAGACGCAGAATGATGTCTTTGGCTCTGGCGGAAGATGGCCGCGCGAGCGTCAGTGAGTTTGAGAGCTACCCGAAACGTTCTGACCAGCTTCTATGGCTGACTGAGCAGTCGTTCGATGTGATTGTCCTCGACCTGGACTGCGACCCGAATGTCGTACTGGAGTTGGTGGGTAAATTCAGCGTCAACGAGTCTGCGACGGTGATGGTGTATTCGGAGCAGGCGGACACAAAGCTGGCGGTGCGCTGCGTGCGCGCGGGCGCCAGCGAGTTCCTGCTGCTACCGCTTGAAGCGGGCGTGGTGACCGAGGCTCTGGAGCGGGCACGGGAAATTCGTGTCGAGAAGACGCAGCCGGCACAGGCAACCGCGGGACACCTGTTCGCTTTTGTCTGCGCAAAAGGTGGGTGCGGTGCAACCACAATCGCCTGCAACCTTGCCATTGCGCTGGCCGCGGATACCAGCCAGAAGACCTTGCTGATCGATCTTGCGCTTCCTATCGGAGACGCCGCGCTCGCCTTGGGAGTTGCCGCGGAGTACTCGACAGAGGATGCTATCCGAAATGCCGGCCTCCTGGATACGCGGATTCTGAATCAACTTCTGGTGAAGCATCGCTCCGGACTTTATGTGCTCGCTGCTCCGAGCGACATTCCCGGGACGAAGGGCAGCGGAGACGCAATCGACAAGTTGATCGCCGTGGCCCGTAGTGAATTCGATCATGTGATTGTAGATGTGGGATCGCGGATCGACCTGATGGGCACGACTCTCTTCAGGCAAGCTTCTACCGTGTACCTGGTGACATTGAGCGGTGTCTCGGAACTGCGCAACTCAAATCGCCTCATCTCTCAGTTCTTCCCCGCGGGCGGGCCAAACCTGGAGATCGTGATCAACCGGTTTGAGAGCTACCTGCTGAGAATAAAAGAAGACGATCTCGCCAGGGCTCTGGGAAGGCCGGTGCGCTGGACGGCTCCCGAGGATCGGGATGTTGCCCGCGAGATGCAGAACGGAGAGATCGGCACGGGAAGCACGCGCATTTCGCGCCTGAGCATGGAAATGGCCGCCGCCATTACCGACCGTGCTGTTCTGCAGGAAAAGAAAAAGGATTCCAGACCGAGGGTATCCATTAAAGCTGAGAGTTGCGGCGAGTACGAAATGCCGGACGTTATGTATGTGCCTCCGGTCATTGTGCCTCCGGCCTTTGCGCCGGCCACGCCCGTGATTCGCTGGCCGATGCCCGCGCAGATTGCCTACGGGGAAGCGCTGTCCGCGGCTCAGCTTAACGCGACAGCGTCGATTGCGGGAACACTTGTCTATTCACCTCCTTCAGGCAACGTTCTTCCGGCGGGAACGCACGAGCTCTCCGTGTCCTTCACTCCGGCGAACAGCGAGCATTACACCGCGGCACAGGCCACGGTGACGCTCGCAGTGGAGAGAGCGACGCCGGCCATGGCGTGGCTGAAACCCGGTTCAATCGCGTACGGCACGGCACTCGGCGCCGGGCAGTTGAATGCAACGGCTTCAGTGCCTGGGCGATTTGATTATTCTCCCGCGCCGGGCGAGGTGCTTGCCGCGGGAACTCACACGCTCTCGGTGATATTCACTCCCGAGGAGAGCGAGAACTACGTTACGGTCAAACGCAGTGTGCCGATCGTTGTGAAGAGCGCGGCGCCGGCGCTCGCATGGTCCAGCCTCGATCCGATGCTGTACGGCACGCCGGTCAGCGACGGCCACCTCTGCGCGACTGCAGCCGTCCCCGGTAAGTTCGAATACTCAGTGAAACCGGGCGAGATGCTCGATGCGGGATCGCATACGCTGACCGCGCGATTCACTCCCACCGACAGCGCGAACTACACCAGCGCCGAAACCAGCGTGGAGTTGATTGTGGACAGGGCGACGCCGGTCATTACCTGGTCGAGCCCGGATCCGATACCGAACGGCACGCACCTCAGTGAAACGCAACTGTGCGCCACGGCGTCAGTGCCGGGAAGACCTGACTATTCTCCTGCGTCGGGCGCGGTGCTGGGGGCGGGGATGCACGGGCTTTCTGTGACGTTCACCCCG
>JASIJX010000423.1 GCA_030049955.1 Acidobacteriaceae bacterium | reverse complement strand
CCGAGGGCTTTTTTGCCGACGCGGCGACCGACGACACGCTCGAGGCCCACGAACGCTCCTCCGCAGATGAAGAGGATGTTGGTGGTGTCGACGGCGGTGAACTCCTGGTGCGGGTGCTTGCGGCCACCCTGCGGCGGCACGTTGGCAACGGTGCCTTCAAGGATCTTGAGCAGCGCCTGCTGGACGCCCTCGCCCGAAACGTCGCGGGTAATGGAGGGATTTTCGTCCTTGCGGCCAATTTTGTCGATTTCGTCGATATAGATGATGCCCTGCTGGGCGCGCGTTACGTCGCCGTCGGCGGCCTGCAGCAGCTTGAGGATGATGTTCTCGACATCCTCGCCGACGTAGCCGGCCTCGGTGAGCGTGGTGGCGTCAACGATGGCGAAGGGAACGTCGAGCATTTTGGCCAGCGTGTGGGCGAGAAGCGTTTTGCCGGAGCCGGTGGGCCCGATGAGCAGGATGTTGGATTTCGCGAGCTCGACTTCGTTGTTGCGCATGCGGTTCATCTGCACGCGCTTGTAGTGGTTGTAAACAGCCACTGCGAGCTTTTTCTTGGTCTGGTCCTGGCCGATGACGTACTCGTCGAGAAACGTCTTAACTTCCTGGGGCTTGGGCAGATGACCCGCCACGGTTGCCGGCGCGGCCTCGCCGCGGTCGTCCTCAAGAATAGAGTTACAGACGGCCACGCACTCATCGCATATGTAAGCGCGGGGGTAGTCGCTGGGCGACGAGATGAGCTTTGCTACGGCGTCCTGTGACTTATGGCAGAACGAGCAGCGCAGCGCTTCATCGGGCCCGGTGCGGGGTTTCATTGATGATGGCTCCCTATTGGAACGAGCATATTCCAATATTTAGTGGCCGTCCAGCGGCCGGTTAGGGACCCCGGTTACCTTTTCCCGCGGACGAACTGTCCGTGGGGACCCTGGGTTACTCCACCCCACGGACAAAGAGCTGTCCGCGGAGACCCAGGGTCACGTCCGGGGCCGGTCAATAATCTCGTCGACGATGCCGTACTCCTTCGCTTGCTGCGCCGTCATGATGAAGTCTCGCTCCACGTCGCGCTCGATGCGGTCGAGAGGCTGGCCTGTATGTTTGGCCATCAGGGTATTCGTTATCTCGCGAATCCGCAAGATCTCCCGCGCGTGGATGTCAATATCGGTCGCCTGACCGCTCAAGCCGCCCATAGAGGGCTGGTGTATGAGGATCCTCGAGTTGGGCAGGGCAAACCGCTTGCCCTTGGTCCCGGCGAGCAGCAGAAACGCGCCCATGCTGGCAGCCTGGCCGATACAGTACGTGACCACGTTGTTCTTGATGAACTGCATGGTATCGTAAATGGCCAGTCCGGCGGTAATGGAGCCACCGGGAGAATTGATGTAAAGCTGCACGTCCTTCTCCGGATCTTCGCCAGAGAGAAACAGCATCTGGGCGACGACGAGGTTGGCAACCTGGTCGTCAATGGGCGTGCCAAGAAAGATAATGTTGTCGCGCAGCAGACGGGAGTAGATGTCGTAGGCGCGCTCGCCCCGGCTCGTCTGCTCAACTACCATCGGAACTAAAGCCATCTTTTGTTAGCTCCTAGCTTCTAGCTTCTAGCCTCCAGCTGCTAACTTGCTTCTCGTTCTCCTCAAGCCCCGGGCACCTGCCATGCCAGGCTAGCGGCTGGAAGCTAACAGCCAGAAGCTGTTGTTCAGCCGGGCAGGCGTTCGTACAGCGCATTGGCGGTCTTTTCCCGCCGAATTTGTTCCCTGATCCTACCGAGACCACCGTCCTGGGTCAATCGCCCCTTCAGGGAGTCGAGGGGTTCCCGTGTCTGTAAGGAAACCAACTGTAATTCGTTGTCCAGTTCTTCGTCGGTGACGGTAATGTTTTCCTCCCCGGCGATGCGGTCGAGGAGAATCTGCGTTCTGACTTCGGAGACGGCCGAGTCGCGCTGGGCGGCGCGGAGGCGCGTGAAGTCGAGCTTGCGCATCTGGTCGGGGTTCATGCCCTGTGCGGCAAGGGCGCGCAGACCGCGCTCGAGGCGATTGTCGATCTGCTCCTGCACGAGCGACTCGGGAACTGGGAAGGTATAGCGCTCGGCGATGGCGGCGAGAAGCTTTTCCCTGGTCTCGTTTTCAACGGCGCGACGCTTGCGGTTGGCGAGGTGCTCGCGGACTTTGCTTTCGAGCTCGGCCACGTTCTCATAGCCGCCGATCTCTTTGGCGAATTCGTCATTGAGCTCGGGGAGATTGCGCTTCTTGATGCCCTTGACGGTGAGCTCGTAGGCGACGGTCTTGCCGGCCAGCTTGGGCTCGGAGTAATCGGCCGGGTAAACGACTTCGGCCTTCAGCTCCTGGTCAGCCTTGGCGCCGCGGAGGGCGGTGGTGAAGGCCTCGACGGTGGATTTGCCGCCGATTTCGACGAGTGCGTCTTCACCAGCGATGGGCGCAGCGGCTTCGGCGTCGCCCTCGGCAACTTCCGCTATTTGGCCCTTGTAGCTGATTTGCGCGAAATCGCCGTCGGCGAGCGCGCGGTCTTCCTCGACCGGCTCCATGGTGGAGCGGGAGTCGCGAAGCTGCTCGAGCTCCTGCTGAAATTCTTCTTCGGTGACATCAACAGAGGGTTTGGGGACGGTTACGTCCTTGTAGCCTTCGATGGCGAAGTCGGGGATGAATTCGAAGACTGCCTTGACGTGCATGGGGGCGCTGTCGTCGATGGTGAGCTCGGTGACCTGCGGCTGGCCGACGGGACGGATGCCCAGCTCCTGCACACCCTTGTTGAAGCGAGCGGGGAGCAGGGTGTCGATGACTTCCTTGCGAATCTCGTTGGCATAGCGGCGCCGGACGATGGACTCGGGAACCTTGCCGGCGCGGAAGCCGGGGATGCGCGCGTATTTGCGGTACTGGCCGGTGACGCGGCGATAGGTGGCCGAGACTTCGTCGGCGGGTACGTCGATGACCAGCTCACGGGTGCAGTCGGGGTTCAGAACGGGGCCGTGCTGGTGATCGTGATCGTGCGTGTGGTCATGCCCGTGGTCATGCCCGTGGTCAGGGCCTTCGTGGCCGTGGGCTTCAGTGGATTCTGGCATATTTTCAATGGTTTCAGTAGAACTCAACGCTTTTGCCTTCCCGGCGCGCTCCCTTTCCTCGTTGCTGGGGGCGAGCCGCAATCAACCGTTTCCGGGAACGAACGACCCGGTTTGGGCAGGGCGGCGGCGGCGTTTGCACCGCAATACCGCTACTTTGGCATTGTCGCCGGAGTCGGCATGCCTTTTCAAGTTCGAGCGGGCGCCATGACGGGGCGCAATTTGTCCTGATGCGGCTTGACTTATCGGGGTTTTCAGAAAAACCTGTGGATTGCCGCAAAAGGGATTCCAAATCAGGACTTGCGATGACCCGAGAGATTTCTGAGACGGGCAAGCGACGAAGACTTGCCGGGGCAAGCCTGACGGCCACCATCACGGGGATGGGCCGAGTAAGGAATTTAACATAGCGGCCCGTCAGTGAGACAACCAGGGAGCGGTCCGGCGCATTCTCTATTACTACTCAGGGGGGAGTGTGTTAGGAAGCGCTGTCTCTCTAATTTGACCGAACAGCAAATTTCGAGGCGTCGGCGGTTCCACAGGGGAGGTGGTGCCATGAAGGCAGTTTCGTTCTGGGCCCTTTGTAGGGTTACGCTTCTTACCTACTTAGACCGAATGGCAAAAAACGTGCACCGTCGCGTGGAGGCCGCGAACACTCCAAACCCCGCGCCGGCTGTGTCCGAGGGATTTCGACAGAAACCCGCGATGGTGACGGCGCAGGTTCCCCGGCTCCGCAGAGGCGTTAAAGTGTCTGCCCGCAAGCCGCTCGCCGGGGTTGGGGCCAACGCAGACGAATAAAATTGGCCGGCATAGATTGTGCGCCGGCCTGATTGTGAGCAGCGCGAGCTACTGTTAACGCTCGTCCGAGAGCGGGCGCAGCGAGCTGCGTGGATGACCCGCGCCAATATTCAATACATTCGCCACAATTCATTTCATTCGTCCACACTCATGGTCCCCACTATGGTGTTCGCCAGATAGCCCCTTCAGAGGATGCGCAGCCCGCGCTGATTCCGGTGAAGGCGGCTTGGGATTTTCCTTTCTCATGTCCCATTTTTCCTGAAGCATCCGCCTATACGAGTGTGTGAGAGCGGAGCCGCGGGCTCATCCCGCGGCATTACTTCGGGGAGAAGAAATGATTACTTATTACTCGTTGCGCAGTTGCGTTTCTCGTTGTGCACTTGCGCGGCCTTTGGGCATAATTTCTGCATATCCTCAGCAATACCCGATTCTGCCAGCTCCGCTATGAGCCCTCCATGGGCGGGTCGAGAGCAAGTCTGTCTTATTCCGGCCGCGGGTGCTTCCGCGGCGCATTCGGCTTCATGTATGTGCCTAAGATGCGCAGGAATTTTCGTCAGGAGGATGTTTCATGTTCCGTGGTCGGGCTCTTTCTTCGTTGCTTGGTTCTCATGGGCGCTGGATGGCGTCTTTTGCGGTGGGCTTGATTGCTGCAGCGGGCTTTGTTTCCGGCGCGGGCGCGCAGACTGCGCAGTTCAGCTTCGCGCAGGGCGCGATCGCGAACGGCGGCGGGCTGAGCCAGGGCCTTGACCAGCCCATCAGCATCGCGGTAGATGGAAGTGGCAACGTCTATATCGCCGATACCGTAAACAACCGTGTGCTGAAGGTGCCGGCGGCGGACCTGGCCTGCGCGACCGCAGGCGACTGCACAACGGTGGGCAGCGGCCTGGATTTGCCCTATGGCGTGGCGCTGGACAGCAGCGGCAACGTCTATATCGCAGATACCTACAATCACCGCGTATTGAAAGTGCCGGCGTCGGACCCCACCTGCGCGACCGCGGGCGACTGCACAACGGTGGGCAGCGGCCTGGATTTGCCCGCGGGCGTGAAGGTGGACGAGGGCGGCAACGTCTATATCGCTGATGGCGGAAACAGCAACGTATTGAAGGTACCCGCCGTGGATCTGACCTGCGTCACAGCAGGCGACTGCATCAACGTCGGCAGCGGCTTAAAGTTCCCACGAGACGTGGCGGTGGATGGGAGCGGCGACGTCTACATCGCCGATACCTATAACAACCGCGTGGTGAGGGTGCCAGCGACGGACCTGACCTGCGCAACGAGCGGCGATTGCACGACTGTGGGCGACGGCCTGAGCTCCCCTCAAGGCGTCACTGTAGATGGGAGCGGGAATGTCTATATCGGGGACAGCAATAACAACCGCGTGCTGAAAGTGCCGGCGACAGACCTGACCTGCGCAACGGCAAGCGACTGCACGACGGTGGGCAGCGGCCTGAACTTTCCCCGCGGCGTAGTGTTAGATGGGAACGGCAACATCTATATCGCGGATTCTTATAACAACCGCGTGCTGAAGGTGCAGACCGCGGAGGTGAACTTTAGCACGGTCGCGGTGGGGCAGAGCACGGCGTTGAGCCTGATCTTCATCTTCAACTCCGCGGGCACCATTGGCGCACCGGTAGTGGTGACGCAGGGCGCGGCGAACCTGGACTTTACCGATGCGGGCACGGGAAGCTGTACAACCAACGGAACCAGCTACAGCTACAGTGCCGGCGATACCTGCACGGTGAATGTGAATTTTAAGCCCGAATATGCCGGCGTGCGCTACGGCGCGGCCGAACTGGTCAATGGCTCCGGCGCGGTCATCGCCACGGCCTATGTTTACGGTACGGGTAGCGGGCCGCAGGTGGGCTTTAGCCCGGCAGCGCAGAGCACGATAGCGAGCGGCAGCGGTCTAAGTCCGGGCCTGGTCGAGCCTTATGGCGTGGCCGTGGACGGCGCCGGCAACGTCTATATCGCGGATTGGGGTAGCAGCCGCGTGGTGAAAGCGCCGGCGGCGGACGCGGCCTGCGCGACGACGGGTGACTGCACGATGGTGGGCATCGGCCTGAACTATCCCCATAGCGTGGCCGTGGACGGGGCCGGCAACATCTATATCGCCGACACCTGGAACCAACGCGTATTGAAGGTGCCGGCGACTGACTTGACCTGCGCAGCAGGCGACTGCACCACGGTGGGCAGCAGCCTGAGCCCCAGCTTGCGTGAGCCCTATGGCGTGGCGGTGGATGGGAGCGGCAACGTCTATATCGCCGATAGCGGTAACGACCGAGTACTGAGGGCGCCGGCGACGGACTTGGCCTGCGCGACGGCGGGCGACTGCACGACAGTGGCGAGCGGCAGCGGCCTTAGCCCCGGTCTGGGTAGCGCCTGGGGCGTGGCGGCGGATGGGGGCGGTAACGTCTATATCGTGGATTGGGAAAACAACCGTGTTGTGAGGGCGCCGGCGACCGACCTGACCTGCGCGGCGGCAGGCGACTGCACGACAGTGGGCAGCGGCCTGAACCAACCCGAAGATGTGGCAGTGGACGGGAGCGGCAACGTCTACATTGCGGATCACGAGAACAACCGGGTTTTGAAGGCACCAGCAACGGACCTGACCTGCGCGACGGCCGGCGACTGCACGACGGTGGGCAGCAGCCTGAACTTCCCTCTTGCCGTGGCGGTGGATGGGAGCGACAACGTCTACATCGTCGATACTTTTAGCCCTTTCGTGCTGAAGGAAGACTTAGCGGACGCGCCGAGCCTAAGTTTTGCCACTATTACCGAGGCGGGCACAACCGATAGCACCGATGGCTCGCTCCCGGTTACGATAGCCAACAATGGCAATGTTGACCTGACGTTCTCCCAGGGTCCGAGCATCTTGTCGTCGAACTTCACGCTGGATGGCAACTCCTGCGGTACGACGCTCACGCCCGGGGCGCAATGCACACTCTCCGTAGAGTTCACACCCGGCACAGGCCTCAACGGCTCTTTGGGCAGCTCGCTGTTGTTGACTGACAACGCGCTGAACGCCGCTGCGACGCAGACGATCCCGCTGAGCGGAAATTCTACCGACGCGCCCTACATCACCAGCCCGACGCCCGGCTCCACGCTTGCGGGCGGCAGCACCACGTTTACTTGGTCGCCGGGCGGAGCGGGCGCAACGCAGTACGAACTGAGGGTGGGCACCGGAGGCGTGAATTCCTCCGATATCTACAACAGCGGGATATTCACCGGCACGCAGGCGACGGCGAACATTCCTGCCTACGGCGTGACCGTCTTCGTGCGGCTGTATTACCGGGTGGGCAACGGCGCGTGGAACACGATCGATTACACGTATATGGAATCGGGTTCGCCTACGCTGCCATCGATGACTACGCCCGCGCCCGGCTCGACGCTGATCAGCGCCACAGGCAACAGCTTCTGCTGGAATCCGGGGCAAGGCCCGGCGCTGTTCGAATTGCGTCTGGGAACAACCAGGGGCGGGTCGGATGTATATAACGGCGCACCGGCCACAGCCGCGACTTGCGCCAGCGGCATCACCGTGCCGGCCAACGCGGAGACGCTCTACGCAGCGCTCGATTACGAGCTGGACGGCCGCTGGTACTCGATCGATTACACCTACGTTGAGCCGGGGTCGCAGCCGCCTGCGCTGACCTCGCCCGCAGCCGGATCGAGCCCGAGCGGCACGAACGTGAACTTCAGCTGGAGCCCGGGCGTTGGCAACGACGCCTATCAGTTGTTCGTGGGCACGGAGGGCGTGGGTGCGACGAACCTCTTCGCGAGTGGAGTAATTACGGCCGATCAGGCGACGGTGCCCAGCATCCCGGCCTACGGGGTGACCGTGTACGTGCGGCTTTACTACCGGCATCTGAGCACGTGGAACTCGCTCGACTACACGTTCACCGAGTCCGGCTCGCCGACGCCGCCGGCGCTCACTTCGCCAGCACCGGGCTCGACCTTGACCAGCGCGACGGGCAACAGCTTCTGCTGGAACCCGGGCGACGGGCCGTCGATGTTTGTGCTGCATCTGGGCACGACCAAGGGCGCATCGGACGTCTACATCAGCCCCTCGGCCACAGCGGCTACCTGCGCCAGCGGCATCACCGTGCCCACCGGCGGCGCGACACTCTACGCGACGCTAAGCTACCAGTTGAGCGGGCGCTGGTATTCGGTTAGCACCACTTATATAGAGCCGTAAATATATATAGCGAGAGCCGCACGTGAACGAGACTCGCATGCTGCGCTTCGGCGCGGCATGCGGGTTTAGACGTTTGTCAAGATTTCTGACACGGTTGTCCCGGGATGAAACAGTGCGTTTCCCGATATGCGCCGCGGTCCGCGAACGAACTTCTGTAACGATCAAGAACAAGATTTCTTTTGATTTACCGAGATGTATTCGGGCATAATTTGCCTGCATCTCCCAGTGGGCTGATTCCCCTACCGCATCGCGCTCGTGGAACTCAGCGGTAACGGTACTGATCAGGGACTCTTCTGTTTTTTTCTTCATCGGGCCATGTACTCCCGAGCGAGTCCATTGTTCGCATTGCGTACCGCTCCTGCCAGGGAGGGCAATTGTGCCACCGCGTCGAGTGGCGTTGCTGGTTGTCGATTTCCCCATCGTGCAGGAGACCTGTTCTGATGCGACTTTCCGCCTTGGTTTCTATCCTTGTGCCGGCTCTGCGCCGGCGCAACTGGCCGCAGCTTGCCGCCGGATTCTGTCTGGCGCTCGCCAGCGCCGCAGCCCACGCGCAGACGACGACATTCACCAGCGCGTCGGGCATTAATCTCGGCAACAGCCAGAGCACTGCTGCGAGTTCTTCCATCAGTGTGAGCGGCGTCGCGTCGAATTACGCGGTCGAGACGGTCCAGGTGACGCTCGACGGGGTCACAACCTGTCCCACGTCCACAACCTGCG
>JASIJX010000422.1 GCA_030049955.1 Acidobacteriaceae bacterium | reverse complement strand
TCAGGAGGACAGTACGAGAAACAGCGCGGCGGGCGATGGTTCAGCGCAGGGGTCAGCGCACGGCGGCTTCGTCGAGAGCGAGCTCGTAAGGCGGCAGCACGCCGGTTTCGGCGGCCATGCTGAAGAAGCCGCGCATGCCCTCAATGCACTCCTCATCGAGGACGTAGTGGATGTTGGTGGAGAGATATTCGCGGATGGTGCTCTCGGGGATGGGCAATCGCGGGGCCCATTCGGCGGCCAGGGCTTCGATGTTCTCCAGGCCGTGGTCGCGGGAGCGGGTGAAGTCTTCGGCAACACTCTCGTCCAAAACTCTGCCCGGCGCAGCCGACCAGACGGCGGAGATGAAGGGCAGGCCGGTGAGGGTGCGCCACTCGTGGGCGAGATCATGGTAGACCAGCTCCTCCTCGGTGCGCTCGAAGCGGTTGGAGCGCTCTTCGAGGGCGAGCAGAGCCGGATCGCCGATGAGGATGGCGGCATCGGCCAGGGCGAGCATGCGGTCGAGATCGGCGGCCATAGGGCGGAACTCGGCGGCTGTGTTGCCCCACTTGCGAAACATGATGCGGGCGTAGGCGATGGTGGTCCGGCTGGCGATGTCAGCGGCTACGGAACGGATTTCGGCGAGCGGCTGGGCTCGGCGGCGCGCCAGGATGAGCGAACGCACGCGGCCTTTGGAGGCGATGGTGCAGCCGGGCAGGATGCGCAGGCCGGGTATGGTGGCGAGAGCGGCGATGGGAATGAGGCCGATGTCAGCCGTTCCCGCAGCCAGGCGCGCGGCGCACTCGGCGGGCAGCATGAGGTCGATGCGGTAGCGGCGGGCGAGCTCCGCGTCATGTGGCGGGTGCTCGAAATCCCACATCAGCGGCGCGGGATTCAGGAAATCAATGGCGGCTACGCGCAGGGCCGGAGTCCCCACAGACAGGTCTTCGTCCGAGGGGTGGAAACGCTGCTCTTGCGCGACGGTCACAATTATTAGACTAACAATCGTCGCCTGGTTAGCTGCTGTGGTGCGGAGTACCGGCTTTGGCACTCTTCGAACCCTTGACAGGCCGCGGCAGGCAGAATAACGTGGGCGGGAATTCCCATTGCGATCGGGTTTGGACGGGTGAGCGTCGGAATTTGTCTGTTTTTGACGGGACATGGCGGTGCGGATGGACGGATTCGAAGAACCAGCAGGCACGATGGTCGCGGCGACGGTGGAAGAAGCGACGTCCGCCCCTGCGATTGACGAGGAGCGGCTGGCCTGGCTGTCGCTGGCGCTGACGCCGGGGCTTGGGCCAAAGCGCATTCTCGATGCGGTGAAAGAGACCGGCGTGAACGGGTCCAGCCGGGCGAGCCGCGTTCTGGAGCTGTCGCTTACGGAACTGGAAGCGCTGAACCTGCCGGCGAGCGCGGCGCAGTTCGTTTTTGAAGGCAAGGCGCGCGAAGCCGGCGAGGCTGAGTGGCAGCGGGCGGCGGCGCAGGGCGCGACGATTGTGAGCTTCCACTGCCCGGAGTACCCGGAGCGGCTCAAGGAGATCTACGATCCGCCACCGGTGCTGTGGGTACGCGGCGATGTGCAGTTGCTCGGCCGCCCGGGGATTGCGGTGGTGGGCACGCGGCACCCGACGCCCTATGGCAGCGGCATGGCGGAGTTGCTGGCGCGCGACCTTGCGGCGCGACGGCTGCTCATCATCAGCGGCATGGCGCGCGGGATCGATTCGAGCGCGCACAAGGGCGCGCTGGCCGCGCGCATGCCTACGCTGGCCGTGTGGGGAACGGGGATCGATGTGGTTTACCCCAAGGAGAATAAAAAACTGGCCGAGGAGATCTTGGCGACCGGTGGGGCCATCGTGAGCGAGGTGCCGATGGGCACGTTTCCGGCGCCGCAGAATTTTCCCCGTCGCAACCGCATCCTGAGCGGGTTGAGCGTAGCGGTGCTGGTGGTGGAGGCGGCGGAAAACTCCGGTACGCGTGTGACCGCCCGCTGCGCCGCCGAGCAGAACCGCGACCTGTTCGCTGTGCCCGGCAATGTGACGAACAAGGGGTCGTGGACGCCCAACACGCTGATCAAGCAGGGCGCGAAGCTGGTGGCAACGTGGGAGGACGTATGGGAAGACCTGCCTTCGCAGGTGCGGCTGGAACTGGAAGCCGAGCAGGACTCGGGGAGGGCGGCTGCATCCAAATTGGGGGCTCAAGCATCCTTACTGCCTGATCCTGTGCTGCGACCCGAAGAGGCGTTGGTGCTGGAGGTCTTGCACAGTGATGAGAGCCTGCAGATCGACGAGATCCTGGGGCTCCTTGAAGCGCAACTGACCTCCTCTGAAGTGTTTACGGCTCTTTTCGAGCTTGAAATGGCCGGCCGGATTCGATCGTTGCCGGGGAAACACTACGTGAGGATGATGTAGCATCCGGTGCGACGGTCCTTTCGTAAAAATCGAGTTTGAGACGCCGAAGCAGAGACAGGATCGCCCCGGAATCCGGGGGCCGCTCCGGATCGGCGGTTTTTACGTCCAAATAGAAACCGGGCCAGGAGCCCGGGGACTGTCGGCGTTCCGCATTTGCATTGATTACAAATGGCTTATGTTCTAAGACGGATGTTTCGGCCAACCCGGAACGGACGCCGCAGTGAGACGCGGCGGGCGGCGAAAGTGGAAATGAGGCCGGGTTTCATGTTAGGGTGCAACACTTGTGCGGAGATTTTCAGGGTGCCGGAAAGAGCCGGACTGATTTTGCCCGCACCAAATGAGAACGGTAGGCCGCGAGCGCAGCAGATTTGATCTGACGGCGGCGAGTGAGAGAGGAACTGGTTTCAAAGCGATGGCAACGAGCAAAGCACTGGTGATCGTCGAGTCCCCCGCCAAGGCCAAGACGATCGAAAAATATCTGGGCAAAGGGTTCGAGGTGCGCGCCTCGATCGGGCACATCATGGACCTGCCCAAGAACGACATTGGCGTGGAGTTGAAGAAGCGCACGTTTGAGCCTGAGCTGATCGTTTCGCCGGGCAAGGAGAAGGTGGTCGAACAGCTGAAGAAGCTGGCCGCGAAATCCGACTCCGTGTACCTGGCGCCCGACCCTGATCGCGAGGGCGAGGCGATTGCGTATCACCTGGCGTTGCAGCTCGGGACCAACTCCAAAGAGAGGAAAAAAATCCGCCGCGTAACCTTCAACGAGATTACGAAGAAGGCAGTGCAGGACGCGTTCCAGCACGCGCGGGATATCGACCAAAATCTTGTGGACGCGCAGCAGACGCGCCGCGTGCTTGACCGGCTGGTGGGCTATCAGATTTCGCCGCTGCTCTGGGATAAAGTCCGGCGCGGACTGTCGGCTGGCCGCGTGCAGACGGTGGCGGTGAGGCTGATCGTCGAGCGCGAGCGCGAGATTCAGGCCTTTCAGCCGGTGGAGTACTGGACGCTCGAAGCGCTGCTCCATCCGGAGCGGCAGGCCGACAAGAAGGACGACGATAAGAAATTCAGGGCGAAGTTCATCGGCGTAGGCGGCGAGCCGGCGCGTGTGGCTAACGGCAAGGACAAGGACGGAAAAGACCAGTTCATCGCAAATGCGCTGCCAAACAAAAAGGCGATGGACGAGGTCACGGATGCGCTGAAGCATGCCGAGTGGCGGCTGGCCAGCGTGCAGTCGCGCGAGCAGCAGCGGCGTCCGCTCGCGCCGTTCATCACCAGCCAACTGCAGCGTGACGCGGCCAACAAGCTGGGCTTCAACGTGCGGCGCACCATGGGCGTGGCGCAGCGGCTCTATGAGGGCGTGGAGATCGGCGATGAGGGCACGACCGGCCTGATCACCTACATGCGTACCGACTCTCCGCGCGTGGCGCCGGAGGCAGTGACCGCGGCGCGGGAGTGGATCGGCAAAGAGCTGGGCACACAGTATCTGCCTGCAACGCCGAACGTGTACAAGGGCAAGAAGGACGCGCAGGATGCGCACGAGGCGATCCGGCCGACAGATGCGTCGCGCACGCCGGAGTCGATTGCTCGCTACCTCAGCGACGAGCAACGGAAGCTTTATACGCTGATCTGGAAGCGGTTCGTGGCCTCGCAGATGGTGCCGGCGGTGTATGACGTGACCACGGCGAACATTGCCGCGCGCTCGAAGAGGACCGGCAAGACTTACGACTTCCGCGTGAGCGGATCGGTGCTGCGCTTTGACGGCTTCCTGAAGGTCTACGAGGTCTCGGACGACAAGAAGGACGAGGACGATGAGAGCGCAAACCGTCTGCCGAGTCTCGACGGCGTGAAGACGCTGGAAATGGATGAGCTGCTGCCGGAAGAGCACGCGA
>JASIJX010000421.1 GCA_030049955.1 Acidobacteriaceae bacterium | reverse complement strand
GCACTTCTTTGAAAATCGTGCTCAGTCTCTACTGAGAGCTTTGCATGCCGCCGCGATTAGCCCGCCGATATCCGATTTCGTCGCTTCCGCTGCCGGTTCCCAGCCATGCTCGCGCAGCGTGGCGCTGGTGATCGGCCCGATCGAAATCGCCGGCACGCCGGCAAACGGAAACGTCACATCTGCAGCCTGCGCCGCCGCGGCAAGATGCGTCACGCTTGATGAGCTGGTAAACGTTGCCGCATCGATTCTCTTCTCAAGTGCCGCACGCAACAGCGCGGGCGCTGACTCGGGCAGCACATTTCGATAGGCGTCGATGACATCCACCTCCGCTCCGGCTGCGCGCAATGCTTCTGGAATGACATCGCGCGCAACCTCGGCCCGTGCAATGAGAATGCGCTGACTGCGAAAGCTTTCTGGAGGAAACAAAGCCCCCTGATTGATTTCGGCGGCTTCGGCACGAGTTACGTTGCGCCAACTTCCTGGCCGCTGAAAAAAACCTTCAACGAGGCTCTCGGCGACGTAATTTTCTGGAACAATCGCGACGGTGAAACCCGCATCGCGAGCAGTATTGGCTGTTGCTTCACCCACGGCAGCAACTTGCGGCGTTACGGCGTCGCGCAGCAAGATACCGATCATAGCCGCGCGATCCACGATAGCGCGCACCGTGTTTGCACTGGTAATGATCAGCCAGTCGTAGCTGTTGAGTTGCTGCAAGGCAGCGTCGAGCGGCGCAAGATCGCGCGGGGGCCGAATCTCCAGCACCGGCACTTCGACCGGCTCCGCGCCCAGCGCGCGCAGGCCTTCGCTCAGCTTGCCGGCCTGGTGCGCGGCGCGCGTCACCAGTACGCGCCGGCCCGCCAGCGGTCCATTCATGCGGCTCCGCCCGCCGGCTCCGCTTCATTGGCAAGCAACGCCTCGGCGCCTGCATCGCGGAGCAACTGCGCAGTTAGCTGTCCCAGCGCCACGGCATCGCGGCGGGACGCGCGATGCTGCACGCGCACAATCCCTCCGGTCTGCGGCGAAGCCACTACTCCAAAGATTTCATCCCACGGCTCGGGATCTGTCCGCCGATGGGCCTCACAGGGTCGGCAGTAGATTCCGATGGGCACCTGGCAACCGCCGCCGAGAGCAGCCAAAGCGGTACGTTCCGCCGTCACAGCAAAGCGCGTATCGTCATGATCGAGAAAGGCGATGGCTTCGAGCGTGGCAACGTCATCACGGCGCGTCTCGATGGCCAGTGCACCCTGGCCGGCTGCGGGGCAAAACTCCTGCGGAGCCAGCCGCTCGCGCACCCAGTCGGTGCGGCCCAGCCGGTCGAGACCGGCCGCGGCCAATAGGATCGCATCCACCTGTCCATCGGCCAGCTTGCGCAATCGCGTGTCCACGTTGCCGCGAAATTCCACCGCTTCAAGGTCCGGACGCAGCGCCATCAACTGCGCGCGACGGCGCTGGCTGCTAGTCCCCACGCGGGCGCCGTGGGGCAGCGCGGCAAGACTAAGATGATTCATTGAAACGAACACGTCGCGCGGGTCAGCACGTGGCGGCGTAGCGGCAAGCGTAAATGGCTCCGGCAGGTCGGTGGGCAAATCTTTGAGCGAATGTACGGCGAGATCAATGCGGCCGCTGGCCAGCGCCTCTTCGATCTCTTTCGTGAACATGCCTTTCGTGCCCACCTGCGCGAAAGTCACTTCTTGCAGCCGGTCGCCAGTGGTCTTGATGATTTCGATTTCGACCGCGTGGCCTTCAATGCGCAGCAGTGAAGCAATGTGGTTCGCCTGCCAGAGCGCAAGCTGCGAGCCGCGACTGCCGATGCGCAGGTTCATCGCCGTACCTCTGCGGCTGGGCGCTGCACCACGTCGCGCTCAGTCTTCTCGGCTGCAGGCGGCTTAGCCTCCGTGCCATCCAGCGGCGCTGCCGAGACCGACCACTCCTCGCACACCGCCTCAAGCCGCACCGTGTCGTTTTCGCGCGCTGCCTGCTTGAGCGCCTGCATGGGCGGATGGAGAAACTTGTTCACCAGACCGCGGGTGAGCGCTTCAATGGCCGCAAGTTGCTCGGTCGTGAGCACACCCAGCCGTGCCTGCACTCTTTGCAACTCGCTCTGCCGGATCTCTTCGGCCCGCCGCTGCAACGCCATGATCGCCGGCGCCACGTTCACGGCGCGCTGCTGTTGGTGGAAACGCTCCACCTCTGCGGCGATGAGTATTTCGGCATCCACGGCCTGGCGGCTGCGCTCTTCCATGTGCGCTACGGCCACCTGCTGCAGGTCGTCGATGTCGTACACGAAGATGCCGTCGAGATCGTTCATCGCGGGATCAACGTCGCGGGGCACCGCAATATCGATGAAGAACATGGGCCGGTTCTTGCGTCGATGCAGAAATGCGTGGCCATGTTCGCGGCGAAAGATGGGATGCGGCGCGCCGGTGGAGCTGATGACGATGTCGGCCTCGCTGGCAGCCTCATGCAACTGAGCAAAATCGACGACCTGGGCAATCACGCGTCCGCAGAACTCCTTGGCTATGCGCTCGGCGCGCTCCCGTGTGCGGTTGGTAACCAGAATCGCCCCAACCCCCTGCTCAACGAGATGGCGCGCCGCTACCTCGCTCATTTTGCCCGCGCCCACCAGGAAAACAGTTCGCCCGTGCAGCGCGCCGAAGATCTTGCGGGCCATTTCCACGGCTACCGAGGCAATCGAGACCGAATTCGATCCGATGCCAGTTTCGCTTCGCGCCTTTTTCGCCGCGGAAAAGGCGCTTTGCAGCAGGTGCTCGAACTGGCCAGCCACCGTACCCGCGGCTCGTGCCGCCGCGAAAGCCTCTTTCACCTGACCCAGAATCTGCGGCTCGCCCACGACCATTGAATCCAGGCTTGCGGCCATGCGGAACAGATGGGCGACAGCATCCTTGTCGCGATATGAATAAAGATGCGGCCTCAGCACTGCATCCTCGATGCCGAAATAGGCCGCGAGAAATCCATTGAGGCCGACGTCCTGTGACTCGACTGCGGCGATCAGTTCCACGCGGTTGCAGGTGGAAACGATCATGCACTCGGCGACGCCCGGCAGAGCGGCCAGTGCGCGCAAGGCCTGCGGCAGGTCGTCGCGGCCGATGGCCACGCGCTCGCGCAGTGCGATAGGCGCCGTCTTGTGATTCACGCCGATGAGCGCCAGCGTCATAGCACCCCGAACCTATGGACGCGGCTAAAGTAGTTGGCAACCCATACGGCCATCATGACGGCCACGACAGCGCCCGAAACATAGGCCGCCCGGCGGCCGCGCAGGCCCGCGCCGCGGCGAATGAGCAGCAGCAGCACATACACGACCCACATAGCAAAGGAAGCGATCACCTTGGGGTCGCGGAAGTAGGCGTCGCCCAGCGCCGTCTCCTGCGCCAGAACCGAGCCTATGACAAGTCCGACCGTCATGCAGGGAAAGCCGAACTCGAGCGTGGCGTGCGCGATCCGCTCAAGCGTTTCAAGCGGCGGCAGCCAGTCAAACGCCACCCACCACGCTCGCCGGCCGCTCTTGAGCTTGGATTTGATCCGACGCTCCTGAACGAGATAAAGCACTGAGGCCAACAGACTGAAGCACAGGGCCGCATAGGCCAGCAGCAACGCCACAATGTGCGCCACCAGCCAGCTTATGCGTACTCCCTCCGACGGGAATATATAACGGCCAGGACCGAGCGCCGGAACCAGGACCAGAAGAAACGTTGCTGGCAGTGCGAAGATGCCGAGCGAAACCGCATCGTAAATCCACCAGACCAGAAAAAACAGCGCTGCGACAGCAAACCCCAGCAGGGATTCGATCTCACGACCGCCTACTGGCGTCCAGCGGTGTGCCTGCACCAGCATCTCGACTGCCGAGACAAAATGAAAGAAAAATGCGAGGCCGGCCAGATGGACGCAGGCCCTGCGCCAACGCTCCGCGTTATGCAAGACCGCCGGAACGACGGCCACACAGCCGGCTGCGTAGAGGATGGTGGCGACTCGGAGCCAGAGGAGATACATCTCTATCTCACTTTAAAGGGTTTACGGACGCCTTACCGTGTCGTAAGTCACTGCTGACTCACAATTCCTGAGCCTCAGCCGCCCGAAAACAAACGCAAGAATATACTCTTCCATGGTAAATCGAATGGGCTGAGAGCGCTGCTGTCGCCACTGCGGCGCCAAGCAGCATCAAGGTTTCTTTTTGGCTTGGGCCCGTACGCGGAATTCCTACCCCGTTTTGCACGACCGCTCACTACCCTTCGCAGCTTCCGGCACGTTACCCTAAGAACCATTGTGATCAGGGATGAACAATCGACCGGTGGCGCGCCCCGCACTGCCGTGATGGAGGTAAAACCGCCGGGCGGGAAACAGCCAGCCATCGCCAGATCATCTGTTTTTTCCTCAGAGACGGAGGCAAATGGCGCCCCGCCGGCCGAGACATGCAACGATTTTGCCTTGTCGCCGGTTCCGGCCGAAAAGAACGCTTCTGAGCTCACGCCTTTCATGCGCCAGTGGGCGGCTGCCAAGCGCGAGAACCCCGATGCCCTGCTCTTCTTTCGCATGGGGGACTTTTATGAGCTCTTTTACGACGACGCCACCGTCGCCAGCCGGGAACTCCAGCTCACGCTCACCGCGCGCGATCGCGAGCGGCAAGTGCCCATGTGCGGCGTGCCTTACCACGCAGTCGAGCAGTACCTGTCTAAGCTGCTGCGGCGCGGCTACCGCATCGCTCTCTGCGATCAGATGGAGGATCCAAAGCTCGCGAAGAAGATTGTCCGGCGCGAAGTGACACGCGTGCTTACCCCGGGCACCGCGCTCGATGCCGCCCTCGGCCAGGAGCGGAACAATTTTCTGGCGGCGCTTTTGGAAACTGAAATCCGCGCCCACCCTAGCGACAAAAACAAAGACGTCGCGAGGGTGGGGCACACGGACAAGGTCTGCGCCATCGCCCTGCTCGACGTATCTACCGGCGACTTCCGCGCCGCGGAGTTTCGCGGCGAGAAGGCCCGCGCGCAGGCTGTTGAAGAGCTGCTGCTGGCCGCGCCAAGCGAGGTGCTGTTGGCCGCAAGCGCCGAATTGCCCGCGCAGCTCGACCGCATCGCGGCGCGCACGCGCGTGGATGACTGGGTGTGGACCGCCGAGTTCGCCATCCCGCTGGTTGAGCGGCAGCTCAACGTGCGTTCGCTCGAGGGCTTCGGCCTAACCGGCCACGAAGCCGCCGCTATCGCCGCCGGCGCCGCGCTGCATTACGTCCGCAGCACGCAAAAGAACGAAGCGCTGCACATCGACGGCCTGAAGTTCGAGGAACACTCGACCGCGCTCGAACTCGATCAGGTAACGGTGCGCAATCTCGAACTCGTCGAGCCGCTCTTTGCCGGGCAGGACGATCGGGCAACGCTCTTCCACACGCTCGATGCCTGCCTTACGCCGATGGGCAAGCGCCTGTTGCGCGCCACCATCCTGCGGCCACTCAATGACGCCGCGCAGATTGCGGCGCGGTTTGAGGCTGTGGCCGAGGCCCACGGCGACCTGCTGAAGCGCGAGGAAATCCGCCGCGCATTTTCCGGCATTCTCGACCTCGAACGGCTGCTCGCGCGACTCTCGCTCGACTCGGCCGGACCACGCGACGTGCGCGCGCTGGCCGCGAGCCTCAGCCCTTTGCCAGCTCTTAAAACCGCGCTCGACACCATGGCAGCGCCCTTGTGGCGCGCCATCGGCGCGCGGCTGGACACGCTCGACGACACCACCATCGAGATCGAGCGCACGCTTGTCACCGAGCCGCCGCTTACGCTGGCCGATGGCGGCGCGATTGCGTCCGGTGTGGACGCCGAGCTTGATGACCTGCGCACTGTGTCCTCGTCCGGCCGTCAGGCTATTGCGGCTATTGAAGAACGCGAGCGCCAGCGCACCGGCATTGGCTCGCTCAAGGTGCGCTACAACTCGGTTTTTGGATACTACATCGAGGTAACGAAAGCCAACCTCGCGCTAGTTCCCACCGATTATGAACGCAAGCAGACGCTGGTGAACGCCGAGCGCTTTACCACGCCCGAGCTTAAGGAGTACGAGCGCAAGATTCTCACTGCGCATGATCGCTGCATCGAGATCGAGAAGCGTATTTTTGCCGAGCTACGCCGCTCTGTGCTCGCAAACGCCGGCCGCATCCGGCGCAGCTCCGCGGCCGTTGCTGAAGCGGACCTTCTAGCCAGTTTTGCTCATCTCGCCGCTCTACGCCACTACGCGCGCCCGCAGCTTGCAGACGAGCCAGTTCTCGAGGCCGTCGCCGCGCGGCATCCGGTCATCGAGCAATGGATGGAAGAGACGCGCCAAGACCGTTTCATGGGCCGCTTCATCGCCAACGACCTTTACCTAAGCGCCACCGACAATGGCCCAGGCCTGCTGCTCATCACCGGGCCCAACATGGGCGGCAAGAGCACCTACCTGCGCCAGGCCGCCATGCTGGTGCTGATGGCGCAGATGGGCAGCTTCGTTCCTGCCGGTTCGCTGCGCCTCGGCCTTGTCGACCGCATCTACACGCGCATCGGCGCCAGCGACAACGTGGCTCGCGGCCGGTCGACGTTC
The DNA here is from genome assembly GCA_030049955.1 of Acidobacteriaceae bacterium. The sequence goes on along the minus strand of JASIJX010000421.1, from coordinate 119 downwards.
ATGGTCGAGATGACAGAGACGGCAACCATCCTGAACACTGCAACGAAGCGGTCTCTCATTCTTCTGGATGAGATGGGCCGCGGCACGGCCACTTTCGACGGACTCTCTCTGGCCTGGGC
>JASIJX010000420.1 GCA_030049955.1 Acidobacteriaceae bacterium | reverse complement strand
GCAGAGATGAGCAGCGCCGAGTTGACGCGCAGGAAGGTTGCCGCCGCGCCTTCAAGCAGCAGCTTCAGATCCGGCCAGGTGATCGTCCGCAGCATAGCGAAGGCCTGCAAGCTGCCCCAGCCTGCTGCGGCCAGAACAGCCACGGCCAGCATCCACAACGTTGGCGAAGACCTGCCGCTCTGCGCCTGATCGACCGGATGAACCACGCGCGCTTCTCTGCTCCGCGCCAGCCTGCGCATGATCGGCTCCTGCACTGCAGTCCAGATTCGCTCTGGCGCGGTGCCCAAGAATGCCGAGCGGCGCAGCAGCGTGAGGATTGGCGAGGTGACGCGCTCCGCCGACTCTACTTGCTCAAACTTGAACTTGTCGCTCCAGGCAATCAGCGGCCGCCATATGAGCTGGTCAGTGGCGACAACGATAAGCACGACGGCGCCAATGCCGCTGATCAGCGCGCGCACGTCTCCCGAGAAAGTTGCCGTCTGAATGTAGCTGCCTAGGCCCGGTAACTGGAAGTTGCGGTCGCCCATGGTAAAGGTTTCGCAGAAGATGAGCGCGAACCATCCGCCGGCGACCGAAACAATCGAGTTCCACACCAGGCCGATGGCTGCATAGGGCATCTCGAGTTGCCAGAAGCGCTGCCAGCCGGAATAGCGGTAGATTCGCGCGGCCTCAGTCATCTCGCGTGGAATCGTCTTGAGCGAGGTGTAGAAGCTAAATGCCAGGTTCCACACCTGCCCGGTGAAGATGAGCAGAATGACGCCCATCTCGATGCCGAGTTGATGGCCCGGAATGAGCGAAACCATGGCCAGCACCACCGGCGGCAGAAAGCTGAGCACCGGGATGGATTGCAGAATGTCGAGCGCGGCAATCATCCACGGCTCGAGCCGCCGATTGTAGGCCGCGATGTAGCCGTAGGTGATGGCGAAGGCCAGGCTGAGGCAGTAGGCAATCGCCATGCGCACGATGGAGTAGAACGCGTAGACCGGCAGCGCATGGATGGAGCTGGAAATGGCGACAACCGGCACCGGCTTGCTCAACCAGTAGACGCCCGTGCTGATCACCGCAAAGAAAGCCGCCAGCGCGCACAGCGCGATGCCGAGATCGATAAAGAACGGCCAGCTGCGAACGGTAACCCGCGACCGCGTCAGCGGCGGTATGAGTCTCATTGTCCGTCCTCTCGCCCGTCTTCGCCGGCCGCGGCTTCTTCATCCTGCGCGTCGGGCAGCACGAACCGCCGGCGGCCGGCATCGTAATCGAACAGCTCGGCGTAGCGGCCCCAGGCTACAGCGGTCTCCATCTGCCGCTGGCTTTCTTCTTCGCTGAACTGTTCATCGAGCAGGTCGAGGAAGAAATCCTCAGGGACAGTGTGGTCGCTCTTGGTTTCGAGTGCGCGCCGGATCTGCCGCAGCAATAGAACGTTCGACTGAGCCGCGTCGCGGAACAACTCCTTCTGGCGCAGAATCTCCGACTCGGCAAACTCAGTTCCTGCGGGCGTAATGGCAGCGTCGCCCTCTTCCACGCGCAGGAATCCCAGCAACTGCGCGCCATCCACAATTGGCAGCAGATCGTCGATCTCGAATGCCAAGTCGTCGGCCAGTCGGTAAATATCGTCACGGCCGCCTTTGTCGAGCAGCAGTTCCAGCAGGCCGGCAATGCCGCCCGGCCGCGCGTGAGGCAGCATCTGATAGCGTGGCTGCTTTTGCTCGCGTGCTCTCACTTCCGGCACGGCAGCGGGCGCAGTATCGGGCTGCGTGAGCACCTTGTAGATATAGTCGACATATTGCGTGAACTGCTCTGACTTGCGATCGCGCGGCCGCGGCGTTCCCACGCGGAAATCCGTGCGGATGCGCCCGGGATTGCGGCCCAGCACCACGATGCGGTCAGCCAGCAACACCGCTTCCTCAATGTTGTGCGTTACGAGAAAAACGGCCCGCGTGGGCATGGTCTTCTTCGCCCAAAGCTCCAGCAGCTCGCTGCGCAGGTTCTCGGCCGTGAGCACGTCGAGCGCGGAGAATGGCTCGTCCATGAACAGCACCTCCGGCTCGACAACCAGCGCCCGCGCAAAACCGACGCGCTGCTTCATTCCGCCGGAGAGCTCCTTGGGGTAAGCGCCTTCGAAGCCGTCCAGGCCGACCATGTCCAGCATGCGCATACTGCGCTCGCGCCGCTCGTCGGCCGGAACTCCGCGCGCCTGCAGCGGCGCGGCCACATTCTCAAGCACCGTGAGCCAGGGAAACAGCGCAAAGCTCTGGAAGACGATCGAGACGTTCACCTCGGCTTGTGAGACTGGCTTGTCATGCCAATACACCTCCCCGGCCGAAGGCGTAGAAAGCCCCGTGAGCATGCGCAGCATTGTGGACTTGCCCGACCCGGACGGTCCCAGCAAAGCCAGGATTTCCCCGGGATAAATGGCCAGATCGGTGGCAGAAATCACCTGAATCCGGTTTTCATTGGGCTGCGCGTAATATTTTTCGACTTTTTCGGCGCGGATGATCGCCTCGACACCCGAATTCTGCATCAATGTTTCATTGAGGGTGTCCGCCTCCCGCATGGGGGATTTTTCTGCCACGCAATGTCTCCCATTCGGCCTTCGCTTTTTCTCTAGCCGTTATGATTTTCCACTGTTTGATTGTGCTATTCCAACCGACTTGGGTAGGTGAAAATGCCGTTTTTTTGCCCTGAAAAAAGCGCGGTTGATCGTAGTATAGGTTCCGCAGGGTTGAAAGCAGCGGCTCGGGCGCGGCGCTTTATACCGGAATATGGTCGCATCGCCCGCGGGAAAGATCAGGATGACCGAAACCGGTCCAATGAGTCTGCTTATTGAGGGGTATGATCGGAAGAGGGCGATTCGCCGCAATCGGAGATCGCTGCCGAGCAGTTCCGCCCCGATCCATTGTGACAGCAAGATGAAGCGTTCAGGAGACGCATGCCCGAGACGACGAGTAAACCCAAAGTTCTAGTGGCCGACGACGAGCGGGTGATTGCCGATACGCTGGCCATGATTCTGAATCAGAGCGGCTTTGAAGCGCGCGCCGTCTACTCCGGCGAAAAGGCGCTGGAGATGGCGCCCACATTCAAACCCAACATGCTCATCTCAGACGTCATCATGGCCGACCTGAACGGCATTGACGCCGCCATCCGCATTCGCGAACTGCTGCCCAGCATCAAGATCCTGCTCTTCAGCGGCCAGGCAGCCACAGCCGATCTGCTCGAGAAGGCTCGCGCCCAGGGCTACGAATTCGAAATTCTCGCCAAGCCTGTTCATCCCCAGGACCTGCTCAGCCGCCTGCGCGCCTGAACGACCCACGCGCCGCTCCATGCCCCATCCTTTCCGCGTTCTGATCGGAAAGGACGGGAGACTACAGCACGCGATCCGTACTCGACATTGCCCGCGCGCAACAGCACTCAAAACCAATCACTGCCATCAGCAGCAGGCGGTTCAGGACGCGTCCGGCACTTCAGGATAGGTCCGGCTCTTCGGGATAGGTCCGGCTCTTCCATCCGCCGCCTCGCCCGGCGTAGTGCCGCGCCGCTGAAGCTACCGTGGCGCATAGATAGAAAAGACTGATGGCCGGCAGGGCAAAACCCCACAAGGCCGAGCGACGGTAGCGGCGCAGCGTAGGCTGAAATGCCAGCGCCATAATCAGCCAAGCCAGAATTCCCGCGAGCCTCGTCAGCCCATGAGCAAACAAGGCCACAAACGGCGGCGCGCCGTAGAGGACGCTCATCCCGGCTGCGCAACCCAGAAGCAGCCAGGGCGAGTATTTGAGCTGCACGTACGCGGTCCGGGCGATCATGTTCCAGATGTCGCGCCAGTGCGCGTACACGCGAATTGATGCTGCCTTTTCGGCATGGCCCAGCCAGATGCGCCCACCCGTGGATTTAATCTCCGCCGCCAACGCGCAGTCGTCGATAAGGTGATGCCGGATGCGGGAGACGCCCTCGATACGATCGAGCGCCGTGCGCCGCACCAGCATCGTTCCTCCAGCAGCACCGGCCGGCCGTCTTGCGGGATCGGCGACCCACGCAAACGGGTAGAGCATCTGGAAGAAGAAAACAAACGCGGGAATCAGCGCGCGCTCCGCTGCTGTGGCACAGTGCAGGCGAACCATCTCTGAAACCAGGTCGAATCCCGCACCAGGCCCATCTGTCTCAGCTTTCGCTACCAGCGCGGCAATGTGCCCGGTCGCGTGCTCGATATCCGCGTCGCTGAGCAACACGTAGTCGGCCGATTGTGCCCTTTCGTGAGCCAGCCCTTGATGCACGGCCCATAGTTTGCCGCTCCAACCCGGAGGAAGCGGCGCACCGGAGATCATGGTCAGCCGGGCATCGGCGAAAGATGCCGCGATGGCTGCGGTCCCGTCCGTACTGTTGTCATCCACGAGAACGATCGCGAGATCTCCGCCGTAATTCTGCGCGAGCAGCGACCCCAGGCTGCGGCCGATGGTTTCCGCTTCATTCCGCGCCGGCACAATCACGGTCACCTTCGCCCTGCCCAACGGGGCTCTCTCGTCCAACACCGGCGAAGAACGCCAGAACCCGGCACGGAACGCGATCAGGTATAGCCAGGCCAAAAACGAGACGAGCGAGAGGATGAGCATCATGGCGCATATCTATTTTCGCGGACGAGGCCGGGTCGGTAAGTATGAACTCTTGCGAGCGAATGGCAAAGGATTGCTCCAGGCAATGGTAGTAGAGGGCGGGATCGAATCGTCGTTTTCGCGACATGAAAGAGTGAGGCTGGGGTAGAACAGCGACAATGCGCCAGACGGATGCAGCTGTGCATGCAATTGTCTGCGCTACGCATCAAAACCTGCCGGCCAATGGATAACTTTGATTTGCCTATTATGCCGCGTAAGGAGAAAGCGGGCAAAAACGCCTGTGCCTTCCTGAATCTCGAATCTTCTTGTAAGTAATACACCCGACATAATACGTGGGTAATACACCCGACATATACAGCGGGTGTTTGTCAGCATCCAACGTGAGCAGGTCCAGAGAGGGCCAGCATGACGATACTCGCGCAACGCATTAGTGTACGGTTTGTCAGACTTGTGCTACTTACCGGAGGAATCGCGATCGCAGCTGCCATTTTGACAGGCCAGCAGCCTGCATCTCCACCACAGCCGGTTTCTGTGCCTGCACATTCGCCCTCGCCGCAGTTGCAAACGCGGCCTCGATATCACATCGAGCCGGGCGATGTGATCGAGTTGAATTTTCCACTGGAAATGGACTTCAACCAGGCCCTCACGGTTGCGCCGGACGGCTACGTCTCGCTCAAAGGCATCGGAGATTTCTACGCCGCCGGAAAATCGCTGCCTGAACTCCATCAGGCATTATTGACGGCCTACTCCGGCATTCTCCACAACCCCATCATCAATATCGCGCTCAGGGATTTCCAAAAGCCTTTCTTCGTTGTGAACGGTCAAGTCACGCACCCAGGCAAGTTCGACCTGCGTGAGAATCTCACCGTCACGGAGGCTCTGGCGATTGCTGGTGGTGTAACGGAGTCCGCCAAGTCGTCGCAGGTGCTTCTCTTTCGCCGGGTCCAGGGCGGGTCCATGGTCGAGGTGCACAAGCTCGATATGCGAAAGATGTACAAAAAAGGTGATTTGACGGAAGACATTCCCTTGCAGCCGGGCGATCTGGTCTTTGTGCCGCAGACTGCAATCTCCAAAATCCAGAAGTTCCTTCCCACGTCCTCGATGGAAATGTACGCCCCCGGAATGCCGTAGGCCATTGGCCGATCTGGGCATTCATCAGGAGGTAGAGGCATGTTCATCAATCCGGCGAAATCCTTGGTCAAGGGCGGGGACTCAAATGTGCCCGCAGTGCAGGAGATTGCATCGATGGTTTCGCGGCAGCGGAAGATCGCAATCGCGGTGGGCGCAGCGATTTTCGTTCTGGCTATTGTCTACGGCCTGCTGCTGACCGACCGCTATGAGTCGCGCTTGGAGATCCTGGTGGAACAGACGCAGTTGCGCCGTGCCGATCCGGTGGTTACCGGCGACGCCAATGCGCAACCGATCGTGAACCAGCAGAACGACACGAGTGACCAGACTTTGAACTCCGAAATGGCGTTATTGCGCAGCCAAAACGTGTTGCGGCAGGTGGTCACGAGCTGCGGCCTCGATACCAAGCCGGGGCTTTACTATGGCGCAATCGAGGCGCTATGGAAGGTGGCCGATCGCATGGGCGCCAGCGGGGCGCTGAACACAGTTGCCTTTGTATTGCCCTTTCTGCACCGGCCCACACAGGAGGAACTCACGGAAAGGGCTATCGGCCGATTAGCCGGCAAACTGCAGATAGAGAACATCAAATTGAGCGATATCATCGCGATAAGTTATCGCTCGAGCCATCCGCAAGAGGCAGCTCACGTGCTGCAAGTACTGGGCGATGTCTACCTTAATGAACACGCGCTGGCGCGCTACCCTCACGGCGAGTTGCAGTTCTTCCAGAAGCAAACAGAGCAGGCACGGGCCGAGTTGGTTAAGGATGAGCAACAACTGGTGAAGTTTACGCAGGCAGGTGGTGTGGCGAATGGCGAAACTCAATTGCAGAATGCTTTGAGGCGAATGAGCGATACCGCCGCCGCGCAAGACCAGGTGCGAGCTCAGATCTCCGCTACCAGCCATCGAATCAGCTCACTCGAAGAGCAGGCCAGCCACATTCCGACGCGCCAGACCACGGTGCTGAAAAGCTCAGACAGCGCGCTGTTGGTGCAGCAACTCAAGTCGCAGCTTCTCGATTTGGAGATGAAACGGACACAGTTGCTCACCCAGTATCAACCCGATTATCCGCTGGTCACGGAAGTGAATCAGCAGATTGCGCAGGCCAAATCCGCGCTCACTGATGCGCAAAAAGCACAGGTCGAAGAAAAAACCACAGACCGCGATCCCGCCTATGAGATGGTGCGCGAGGAGCTGACACGCGCGCGCGTCGAACTGGCCGGCTTCGAGGCTCAGGCTGCCGTGCTGGCCAGCGAATACACAAACGACGACCACCAGGTGCGCTGGCTGCAGCAGCAGACGATTCAACAACAGGATCTGGTGCAACAGGAGAAGACCGCCGAAGAAAATTACCTGCTGCTTTTGCACAAGCAACAAGAGGCGCAGGTGGCAGAGGGGCTCGACAAGCGCGGCATTTTTAACGTGAGCGTGGTGCAAACCGCTTCGATCCCGGCGCTGCCGGTGCATTCGGCGTTTTGGTACCTGATGTACGGAGCCTTGCTGAGCGTGCTGGCGGCCTTCGGTGCGGCAATCGGGGCGGACCGGCTCGATCCCACGCTGCGCACGGCCGACGAAGTAGAGATCGCATTGCATGCGCCAGTGCTTATCGTGATGCCGCTCACAGCCGATGGGCCACCGATTCTTGATGAGGGAAAGATCCTTCCAGATCGCATCAGAGCGATGTTGAAGCTAACCTGACATCCGTCTTCGCGGACACCGGGGGGTTGATACCAGATTATGCTTATGCCAATTCCCGCGCCATTAATCAGAATCAATGAACGGCCTGGCGGAGCCGAAGGTCCGGCCTGCCAAGCCGTGAGTATCCCTGATCAGGCCCATCAAGCCGTGAGCGCCCCTGAACCACCTTTTCTCGTGGCCGCGGTTCCGCTTAATGGCTTTGTTCCGAAGGCGCCTACGCTCGAGGAGCTTCAGCTTGTGCAGCGCATGTTTTTCCTCGCCGGTGATGAAATGCCACGGGTCATCGTGTTTTGCGGCGTAGAGGCCGGGGACGGTGCAGAGACGGTGTGCGCGCGCACGGGTGAGGTCCTGTCGTGCCTGGTAAATGAGCCCGTTTGTCTGATGGACGCGAACCTGCGCGCGCCCACGCTGCATCTGCGCTACGACATCGACGAAGAGGCTGTGCCGTTCGCGCGCACAGCGCAGCAATCGAGCAGGGGGACATCGCCGCGGGACTCGAGCTTATGGGTGCTGCCGGCCGGCGCGCTGCGCGAGTGCCGCCCTGGCTTTGCTCCCGACAGCGTAAGGAAGCGGCTTAGCGTTCTGCGCGAAAAATTTGGTTTTTTGTTAATCGCCGCGCCGCCTTTGAGCACTGCAGCGGAAGGATTTCTGCTCGGCCAAATGGCCGATGGCCTGGTGTTGAATGTGATGGCGCGTTCCACGCAACGCGCCGCAGCGATAAAGGTACGGCGCAACCTGGAGCTCTACAACGTGCGGCTTCTGGGTGCCATCGTGAACGAGACGCCGGAACGTAAAGGGCGTGCGAAAGAGAAGAAAGACGATTCGTAAAGCGTTTAGTGCGGCGGCGCCTTCTCGTTGCCGGATTGAACCGATCGTTTGATCCCCGTCCGGACGAGACGAATGTTACGCGACTTCCATGCGAGGGCGCCTTACGGCTCAGAGGACGAAGCTATGACTACTCTTCCGCCAGAGATCCTTTATTCGGACATCAAGAGCATTTCGTCTGGCGGCGATGAGCTTGTCGGTAAGGTGGCGCACGGCTCATCAAACAGTCTGTCCGCCCGTCCGAGCGATCCCAGGGCCGGTGCAATGGAGAACGTCATGGACATAGCTGCCGGCAGTTCCCGGGCGCACAGCCGGCGGCTATTTCTGCACGACGTGGCGCTGACCTTCGGTGCAGAGGCCACGACGGTGTTTTCGAGCCTGCTTCTCACCGCGCTGCTGGGCCGCTGGATGGGAGCGCGGCCGCTCTCGGAGTATCTGCTGTTGCGCCGCGTGCTGAGTTGGAGCGTGGCCGCCACGCTGCTCGGTCTGGCCACGGGATTGCCGCGATATATCGCGCACTCGGCGGGCAGCCCGGAACGCGAGGAACAGGCATATTTTCTAGCCGCGCTTCTATGCATGATTCCGGCGGCCATTGCAATCGGGACGGTGATGATTCTCAATCGCGTGACGTTCGCCCGCTGGTTCTTTGGCGATGCGCAGGAATCCGGCCTGGTAATCGCGCTGGCGCTGTTGCTCCTGGGCTTCTCGGTCCATCGCGCGGTATACGGCTACTATCGCGGGCAGCTGGATATGGCGCGGGCGAATCTGCTGGAGGTCGCCAATATGGCCGTGCTTCCCCTGGCTGTTGTAGCGCCGTTGGCGCACAGCTGGACCGTCTCGTTCATGATGGGTCTTTGCGGAGCGCTGATGGCGCTGTCGGCCGCGTTATTCGCGCTGCCGGTGCTGCGGCTTGCGCGTGGTGGCGCGCCGCTTGCGCTTGGCGCGCGCTGCCGCGAATTGCTGCAGTACGGCGTGCCACGCGTGCCCGGAGAATTCGGCGCTGCTGCAATCACAGCACTGGGCCCCATGTTGGCGGTTCATTATCTTAAGCTGGCCAGGGTCTCGCCCCTGCTGCTTGGTCTCAACATTCTGCTCGTAATCGGCTATGCCGCGGGGCCGCTCGGCGTGGTGCTGCTATCGAAGATCAGCATGATGCTGGGCCAGAATCAGCATGATGCTGTGCGGAAGCGGCTGCGGCTGCTGGTGGCCGGAGTTGTCGAACTCTCGGTGTTTGCCTGCTTCCAGCTTGCCGTCTTTGCGGATGTCGTGGTGCGGACCTGGGTTGGTCCCGGCTTCGAAGACGAGATGGGCGTAATTCGCCTGGTGCTGCTCGCCATCCCGCCCTATCTGTTCTTTATGACTCTGCGCAGCACGATTGACGCCGCTACAGTAAAGCCATACAACACGGCAAATGTGATGAGCAGCCTCGCCGTCTACGTCGGCCTGATCTTTGCCTGGATTCGCTTCCTTCCTCACCATTCGCTGCTCGTTGGCATTGCCGTTTCGCTGTTCGCATCGCAGCTCCTGCTAGCCCTGCTCACTGCTCGCACGTTCCGGCAGTTTTACGGACTGAGCATTCCGTGGCGGCAGCTGCGGCCTTCGTTCCTGGCTGCCTTGGCGCTGGGCGCCGCTGCCTTCGCGTTTCGCTCGTGGCGCGCCGGGCCGATGCCGGTAATCGAAGCGCTGTGCTTAGAGCTTGTCTTCGTCTCGGTCTACCTGGGCATCCTGGCCCGTCTGCGGTCCGGGTGGCTCTCGTACGCCTGGCATGTCGGCATCCAGCGCCGCGCCGATTGGAGCCTCCGCGACGTCGAGGACGGAGGTGCCGCTTGAGCGACCCCACCATGCGCTGGGCAACACCAAGCCGCCAGATTACGCTGGCTGTGGCGGCGCTAGCCATGGTGCTCGCCGCTAAAAGCGCCCTGGGCATTCAGGCCGATCCGCTCAAGATCATTGCGGCGTTCATGGCCAGCATCCTGACGCTGATTGTGGCCGCAAAGCATCCAGCTGCCTTTGTCGCACCCGTATTGTTTCTGCCCCCAGTCATGGATGCGGGCTCACTCGATGATTTCGGTCTGGCAGGCAAGTTGACTGCGCTTGAGCTCGCCTGCGTCCTGTTGGGCGCGGGCGTTGTGCTGCGCTGGCTGGCTTCCCCGCACCATCGCAGTGTGGATCAAAAGTTGTTCGACCCGTCGCGCGAAATGGAATACGGAAAAAGGAGCAGGTCTGCAAGCGGTCCCGTGCTTGCTTTTCTGTTCTTTGCCGCTGTGGTCGCCTTCAGCTATCTCTACACCGCGGGGCCGCACTACGGCGCTCAAAAGCTGATTGCTTTCTCCACCCTCGGCTGCGCGATGTTCCTGACGCCGTTCGCGCTATTTAAAAGCGACAACGATGTGCAGGACTTTACGGTGGGAACAGCGCTCTTCGGAATGCTGGTGGCGGCCAGCAGTCTCAGTTTCAGCGCCACCGGCGCAATGGGAGCACAGGACAATCCGGCTCACATCGGCAAAGGCCAGGCGATCGGGCTGGCGATTCTGCTGCTGGTGTATACGCCGATCCGCAACCGCTGGCTCAAAGCATTCGTCCTGTTCGCCTGCATTCCCGGCCTCGCCGTTGGTCTGGTTTCTGCAGAAACTCGCGGGCCGTTGTTCTCATTGATGCTTGTTCTCATTCTCAGTTTCTGTGTGGAGTCGTTTCGCTCCCCGGTGATTACCCGCAAGCAGATGGCGTTTGTGGGTGCTGCGTTTGTGGGATCGGTGATGTTGCTCTCAACCTTCTGGTTTTACGGCGAGGAGGCCTCGAAGTTTCAGTACAAGGCCACGGAAATCGTGTCACTGCTCGAAAACAGCAACGAAGCCAAGGGAACCGCGGTGCAGCGGCTCGTCTACTATCGGGCCGCGGTCGAGTTATGGACCGAGCGACCCCTGATCGGCTGGGGAATCGGTGGCTGGAGCATGGCGTATTGGCGGTCCGACATCCGCGAATATCCGCACAATCTTTTCCTGGAGACGATGGTCGAGCAAGGCCTGATCGGCCTGACCGCACTCGTGCTGTTCTTCAATTCGATCTTGCACCATTTACGCGCTAGCCGGGCGCAGTTTGGGCCGTGTCTTCCCTGCCTGTTGCCCGGGCTCGTTTATCTCGTCAGCATCGCGATGTTCAGCGGCGATCTGGCAGACGACCGTTTCATCTGGTTCTGGTGCGGATTTGTGCTGGCAGGGTGCGCACTGGACGCGTGCGGTCAACTTCAGGAGGCGCACGTCAGCGATCAGGATTCGGCTAGCGATGTGACGATATCCGCGGCAGCAAAAGTTTCCCTGGCCGCTGCCGACCATTGTGAAAACTATATGTCCGGTAACAGCCAATCGAAGCCGCCCCGCTCATACAGTGGCGGCCGTGCGTCCTCCGGACTCTGCACGCCTTTTTCTAAAGCGCCTTAAGCGTTTTAGAACATTCTTCTGCCTGGAGGCTGAATATGCTTGTCCAACTTGAGGTCCCGGATGATGCTCAGCCTGAATTACGAGCACGACTCGACTATGCATTCCGGGTTTTCTGCGCCATCTATGGTCACACACCCTTCGTCGATAAAGAGCAGGCTCAAAGATGCGATGTGACGATCCGCTATCGCGGCGCATCCTGCCAAGACTCGATCGGAGCAGCAACCGCCGTGTGGCTTTGTCGCGGTTATCGCGGACGGGATCCTCACGAGTCCGCGCCTGCGCCAGTGAGATACATGCGCGACGGCCTGGACACGATCCTGCACTATGAGCCTGAAAACAGCGATCCTCCTGACTGGCTGGGCGAAATCTTCGAATGGATCTCCTGTGCGGATGAGTACAGCGTGAGCGCGCGCGACCGCATTGGCCGGCCACTGCATGAAGCCACATATGGCTGCCGTCACGGGATCGATATGCGCACGCCCTATGCAGCGCTGGCCATGCGCGGCCTGCAACAGGAGATTTGCCGCGTAGTTTCGCGTGCCGAGATAGTCCCGCCGAAGCCGGAAGGAATAAACGGCCATGCTGTGATTCCGACGCACGATGTCGACTATTTTCCCTTAAACCGTGCGCACACAATCGGCCGCCTGGCGCGCAACGCGGTTATCTCTTGCCTGATAGGCGATGGGCCGATGCTGGGCCTTCGCCAGGCTGGTCACGCCGTCCGGGTGGCGTTTGGCGCCAAAAACGATCCATTAGATCAGATCATGCCCTTGGCGATTGAGGAGCAGCATCAGGGCTTTAGTGCCAGCTATTACTTTCTGGTCCGTAACGGCCACCGGCGTGATGCGCGCTACTCGCTCGAAGACACCGGCGTAGTGGAGACCATGCGCTGGCTGGCGGCACGGGGAATGGAAATCGGACTGCATGGCTCGTTCACCAGCCTCGATGATCCACATGGCCTGCAATACGAGGTCCGCGCGATGCATCAGCACGGCATCGCACCCCAGGGGTCGCGGCAGCATTGGCTGCACTACACTCTCGACCGGCTTATTCCTGCAGTGGAGACTGCCGGCCTGCAATACGACGCTTCCATCGGGTGGTCCACGCGAGTGGGTTTTCGCGCGGGAGCGTGTTTTGCCTATCCGCCGTACGATTTTTCAAAAGAACAAGCAGCCAACTTTCTCGAGTTTCCCCTGGTTGTAATGGATCAGGCGCTCCGCGTGCCCGATGGGGGGGAAGAGCAACTGTTTCAGGAGGCCGCAAATTTGCTCTCGGCGAGCCGTGAGCTTGGCTGGGGCGGGATCACGCTGCTTTGGCATCCGGCGGCCTTCGGATCGGGCTGGCTTCCGCCGGAGATCGGGAGAACGTTCTGGCGCCTGGCTGCCGAACGAACGCAGTGGGGCGATCAGTGGATGACAGGCGCGCAATTCCTCGAGCTTGCCCGCGAACGTTACGTACAGGCGGGCCTGCTTCCAGTTACCACTCAGGAACGCCTGGCAGAGCCACCCCTCCAGCAGCATCCGAGCCTGACAGCCATCGAGCAAACATGCGGGATCCGCGCATGACACTTCATTTACAAAGGAGAGTCGGTTGTGTCGAACAACGCAAAAGTGATCGTCGCAGGCCTGGGTGAGGTCGGCCAACCCCTGCTTCGTGTCCTGTCTCGGAGCTTCGATTGCGTCGGCATCGACATCGATCCGGTGAAGATCGAGGAGCCGGTTTCCGTGCTGCACGTTTGCTATCCCTTCCAGATCCCGCACTACGTGCACGCAACAGCAGAGTATATTCGCCGCTTCGATCCTCCGCTGACCATCATCCACACGACGGTGCCGCCGGGGACCACTAGGCAGGTACAGAACGAGGTTCCCGAAAGGATGGTCGCATTCAGCCCCGTGCGCGGCAAGCACGTGCGCATGGAACAGGACATGCGGCGCTATAGAAAATTCGCTGCCGCGACTAAACCGGAAGGCACCGCAGCGGCAGTCGATCACCTTTCAGCCGCCGGATTCAAAACCGGAACCTTTCACTCGCCGGAGATCGCTGAACTGGCCAAGCTGCTGGAGACCACCTACCTTGGCATGCTCATCGCGTGGACCCAGGAGATGGAACGGCTGGCGGTGCAATACGGCGGCTCCTTCCCCGACGTGAACAGATTCGTAGAAGAAGTGGATTTTCTTCCATCGCACGTGTTCCCGGGCGCGATTGGCGGCCATTGCATTCTGCCAAACATCGAACTGCTTCGCTCGCGGGTCGATTCGGCCTTCCTCGATCTGATCGTTGAATCGAATCAGCTCAAGATACAGGCGCTGGAAACTGTCGGCGCGGGGGCAACGCAATGATTAAAACCGGTTTGATCGGACTGGGCTACTGGGGCCCAAATTTGGCGCGCGTACTTGCGCAAGCGGACAAAAGCGAATTCACTGCCATTTGCGATCTCGACCCTGCGCGACTGGAGCGGACGCGCCGCCAGTATCCCGCCACGCGCACATTCAGCAACGTGAACGATTTCTTCGATTCCGATGTGGAGGCCGTGCTCATTGCGACACCTATCGGCACGCATCACGACCTTGCCCGCCGCGCGTTGCTGGCCGGCAAGCATGTCTTTGTGGAAAAGCCGCTTGCCGACACCGGCGCGCGGGCGGCAGAGCTGAACGAGATAGCCACCACGCTCGGTCGCACGCTGATGGCCGGACACACCTTCGTCTACAGCCCGCCGGTGGTTAAGATCAAAGAGCTCATTGATTCGGGCGCGCTCGGCGACGTGCACTATCTCAGCTTTTCGCGCGTCAACCTGGGCCTGTATAGCAAAGACGTAGACGTGGTGTGGGACCTTGCAGTTCACGACGTCTCGATCCTGCTTTATTGGCTCGGCGAAATGCCGGAGCGGGCTTGCTCATTCGGCCGCTGCTGTGTGCAGCGCGCCAAGCGTGATGTTGCAAATCTCTGGTTCCAGTTTCCCAGCGGGCGCGTCGCTTGGTGCGAGGTGAGTTGGCTTTCTCCGCAAAAGATGCGCCGCACCTGCATTGTCGGCTCGGAGCGCATGGTGGTCTACGACGATACCGAGCCCAGCGAGAAGGTGAAGATCTACGACAAGGGCGTGAATCTGCGGCGGCCGGAAAACTTCGGCGAGTTTCAGCTCTCTTATCGCATGGGAGACATGGTGGCGCCGCACCTGTCGAATGCTGAGCCGCTATTGATCGAAATCGACCACTTCCTCGATTGCATTGAAAATGCCAAAACGCCTCGCACCGATGCCAGGTTTGGCGAAGACGTGGTGCGGGCCATCGAGATGGCCACTGACGTTGGCTGGAAAGCAGGCAACTCGCTCGAAGACACGTTCCAGACCAGCCTTGGCCGCGAACTGTCCGAGGAAGCCGCCTGAGGAGACTAAATGAACCCCACCGCCATGAACCATGGAACTATCCCCGCGGGACGCGTGACAATCCGCGTGCCCTTTCTCAATCTGAAGGCTCAGTATGCTTCCATTCGCGAGGAAATCCAGGAAGCCATTAACCGGGTTCTCGATTCCGCCCATTACGTTGGCGGCGAATCTGTCGAGCAGTTTGAAGAAGAGTTTGCTGCCTACGTGGGCTCAAGCTACGCTGTCGCTCTCGGCTCCGGCACAGACGCTCTCGCACTAGCGCTGCGTGCGGCCGGCATCGGGCCGGGCGACGAGGTCATCGTTCCCGCAAATACCTTCTTCGCCACCGCCGAGGCCGTGAGCAACGTAGGCGCCACGCCGGTCTTCGCCGACGTCGACCCCAGCACCCTGCATCTCGATGCCGCCTCCGCTGAACGTCTGCTCACCCCGCACACGCGCGCCATTATTCCGGTTCATCTCCATGGCCGGGCCATGGATACAACTGAAATAGAGCGGCTCGCCGGAGCGCACCGCCTCATCGTCATCGAGGATGCCTGCCAGGCTCACGGTGCAATTTTGAACGGGATTCGCGTAGGCGGCTCGGGACGGCCGACGTGCTTCAGCTTTTATCCCGGAAAGAACCTGGGCGCATACGGCGACGGAGGCGCTGTGACCTGCAACGATGCGGCAATGGCACAGACCCTTCGCCTGCTCCGTGATCACGGCAGCCCCGTGAAATATGAGCATGTCACCATTGGCACCAACTCGCGTCTCGACGCCATCCACGCGGCGGTGCTCTCGGTTAAGCTGCACCATTTGGACGAGTGGAACCGTAAGCGCGCCGAGCATGCGGCACAGTATCTGTCCGCGCTCGACGGCTCAGGTCTGCAGTTGCCCGTTACCGCAGACAAAGGTGCGCACAACTACCATCTCTTCGTGGTTGCCACCCCGATGCGGGATTCTCTGCGCACATTCCTTGCCGCACGGGGCATCGAAACCGGAATTCACTATCCCACGCCGCTTCACCTCACGCCTGCCTATCGCACGCAAGGATGTCCCGGGCCAGGCAGTTTGCCTGTAGCCGAGCGCAAGGCGAGGGAGATGCTTTCGTTGCCGATGTTCGCTGAGCTCACGCGGGAGCAACTTGCCGAAGTCGTCTTCGGCGTGCAGGAATTCATCGCCCGAAGCGCGAGCGCACGGGCCGACGAGCCTGGCGAGCCCTCGCGCAGGGCTGCCTGAGGAGGCCGTCCATGCAGACACAAACGGAATGCTTTCAGCAAGCACCTCCATGGTCGCGGCCTCTGGTATCCGTGGTGTTGGCCACCTATAACGAAGAGAATTCGATTGAAAGATGCCTCGGATCGATTCTCCGCCAGCAGAGGTCGCATCCTTCGATCGGAGATTTTGAGATCGAGGTTCTCGTGGTGGATGGAATGTCGACTGACGGCACGCGTGCTCTCCTGGAGGATTATGTCGCGCACCATCCGCGTGTGCGCATGATCGACAACCCGAAGCGCCGGGCGCCGTTCGCATTCAACCTGGGTCTGCATCACGCCCAAGGCGAGTACGTGTGCATCCTGGGTGCGCATACGGTGTACCGCGACGATTACATCGCAGTTTGCCTCGCTGAGCTGCTGGCGCACGATGCGGCTGCCTGCGGCGGACGCGTAAAAACAGCACCTGCGAGCAACCGCCTGGGCGCGCGCCTGTCCGCGTGGGCCATGAGCCACGCTTTCGGCTCTTCGCGCAAGTCGTTCCGCACACAGCGCGAGGGTCATGTGGATACCGTGAATTATGCGGTCTTCCGGCGCGATCTCGCGCTGGCCGCCGGCGGCTACGATGAGGACCTGTTGCGCAATCAGGATAACGACCTAAACCAAAAGCTGCGCGCTGCCGGGTTTGATCTGTGGTGCACGTGGAAGACGGAATGCCTGTATTTTCCCAAGTCCACGGTCTCAGGGTTATTTCGCTACGCCTATGGCAACGGCTTCTGGAACGCGCTATCGATGACCAAGAACCCCGCTTCGATGGGGCTACG